>URIN01000010.1 GCA_900547915.1 uncultured Clostridium sp.
GATGTGTATAAGAGACAGATATCCTTATACTCTTTAATATGTATATCTTTTCCGAGCTTTTCTTTAATCTCAGCCTGTATTTTGAGTGCCTTATCAACGGACGATAATCTGTAAGCCACAGTAAGGTCGCACCCGTGAAGTACTGCCTCAAACGCGATCATTCTTGCTACCCCGCCTGTACCGCAGAGCAAAACATTCCCCGAAAAATCGATACCTGCGGAATCCAGTGCCCTGAGAAAACCGGAGCAGTCAGTATTATAACCAACAACCTTCTCTCCTGTTTTGACCGTATTGACCGCACCGAAAAGAGCGGCTTTATCATCCAAATCATCAAGATATTTAATAATATTTATTTTATGAGGAATAGTAACATTAAAGCCCTGAAGTTTCATCAGGCTGTTTATCTGCTCATCAAGGTTATTTTCATTGAGCTCAAAAAGTTCATAAGAACTATTATTGCCCGCCGCCTCAAAAAGACATCTGTGAATAAAAGGCGAAAGTGAATGACCGAGCGGATACCCAAGCAAGCCGTAATTTTTCATCTGCACCTCTTTGCAACACAACACGGCATAAAAATACGTCATGTAAAGTATTGACAACCATGAATAAATTTTATAATATAATAACACAAACTACTAATTTTAACAACTGTATTTTGGGAGTGTTCTATTATGGTATTTGAAAAAGTCGTTCAGATTTTGGCAGACCAACTCAGCGTTGACCCCGATAAAATCACAATGGACAGCTTGCTTGAAGAGGATCTTGATGCAGACAGCCTTGACGCCATTGATATTGTTATGAGCATTGAGGATGAATTTGAAATAGAAGTGCCGGATGAGGTTATTGCTAACATGAAATCCGTGGCAGATATTGTGAATTTTATCGAAAGCAACCAGTAAAAAGTGCTTATTTCCGTGCGTCTTTTATTTATATTGTTTAAAAAACGCCCTTTTTTAAGTATAAATTGACATAAAAGAAAATAAATATTAAAATAAGAGTAAGTATTATATACTTGCTCTTTTTTATTGATTGCCATTCAGGGCTGTGTTATAACCTGCGGTGATCATTACTGATAATATCAGAAAGCGGTGAAAAAGGGCGCCGCGCGCTTTTTATGCACAGTATTTATAAGGCGCAAATAAAAACGGAAGGGCATCTAATTATGGGTAAAAAATATGTGATGGCGCTGGATCAGGGCACTACAAGCTCACGCGCAATAATCTTCAACAAAAAAGGAGAGATAGTTGCCAAGGCGCAGAGGGAATTCAATCAGTATTATCCTCAAAACGGTTGGGTTGAACACGACCCGAATGAAATTCTTTTTTCTGTACTTGAAGCTATTATTGAAGTGCTTCGTTCAGGAAAAGTAAATCCTAATGAAATTGCATCTATCGGAATAACAAATCAGCGCGAAACAACAATAGTGTGGGACAAAGAAACGGGCAAGCCCGTATATAACGCCATAGTATGGCAGTGCCGCCGCACAGCTGATTACTGCGAAGAGCTCAAAGCTCAGGGACTTGGTGATTACATAAAAGACACAACCGGTCTTCTTATAGACGCATACTTTTCCGGCACAAAAATTAAATGGATCTTGGACAATGTTGAAGGCGCACGTGAAAAAGCTGAAAAAGGCGAGCTCCTTTTCGGCACTGTTGACACATGGCTGATATGGAACTTATCGGCAGGTAAAGTCCACGTTACGGACTATTCAAACGCCTGCCGCACAATGCTTTTTGACATTGACAAACTGCAGTGGGATCCATACCTCTGCGAAACTCTGGGTATACCTATGAGCATGCTGCCGGAAGTTAAGCCTTCAAGCTGCATATACGGCGAATGTGTTAAATTCCCAGGCATGGATCAGATTGCCGGAGTACCTATAGCAAGTGCAATTGGCGACCAGCCTAGCGCTCTTTTCGGCCAGGGCTGTTTTGAGCAGGGTCAGGCAAAAAATACATATGGCACAGGCTGCTTCCTGCTTATGAACACGGGAGACAAGCGCATCAACTCACGTTCCAACCTTCTTACGGGTATAGCATGGGGAATTGACGGAAAAATAACTTACGACCTTGAAGGATCAGCTTTTAACGCAGGTTCCGTTATCAAGTGGCTCAGAGATGAAGTTGAACTCATCAAGAGCGCACCTGAATGTGATATTCTTGCAGAATCAGTTGAAGATTCAAACGGACTGTATTTCGTGCCTGCTTTTACGGGACTCGGCGCGCCGTACTGGGATATGTACGCACGAGGATGTATGATTGGTCTTACAAGAGGCGTTAACAAAAAACATATATGCCGTGCTGTGCTTGAAAGCATCACTTTCCAGATGACTGATCTGCTTGAAGCCATGATGAACGACAGTGGTATTCTGCTGAAAGATCTGCGTGTTGACGGCGGTGCTTCAGTTTCAGACATTATGATGCAGATACAGGCTGATATGACAGGAGTTAACGTAAACAGGCCTGTAAACAAGGAAGCCACAGCTCTCGGCGCCGCTTACCTTGCAGGACTTGCAACGGGATTGTGGAAAGATACTCAGGAAATTGAGCAAAACAGACAAGTTGAAAAAATATTCATTCCGTCTATGGAAATAGAAAAGCGCAACAGGCTTTATTCCAACTGGAAGAGAGCTGTTGAACGTTCAAGAAACTGGGAAAGATAATAATGTTATCAGGCAACACATTGCAAGAAAGCAATCTGCTTTAATAGTTTGCTTGAGTTTAATAAAAAACAAAAATTACCGCGGTGCACTGCCGCGGCAATTTTTTGAAAATAAGAATTTGAAAGAGGACAAGATCTATGGATTACAGAAAAGAATCACTTAAACTGCACGAGCAGTGGAAGGGAAAAGTTGAAGTTGTTGCGCGCGCAAAGGTTGACAACAAAGACGCACTTTCACTTGCTTACACTCCCGGCGTTGCACAGCCGTGCCTTGAGATTCAGAAAGATTACAACAAAAGCTGGGAACTTACAAGACGCTGGAACATGGCGGCAGTCATCACGGACGGTTCTGCGGTACTCGGGCTTGGTGACATTGGCCCAGAAGCAGGCATGCCCGTTATGGAGGGAAAATGCGTGCTGTTTAAGGAATTCGGAGGAGTTGACGCATTCCCGCTTTGCGTTAGAACAAAAGATGTTGACGAATTCGTGCAAACAGTATACAACATAAGCGGCTCATTCGGCGGAATTAATCTTGAGGATATTGCGGCACCAAGATGTTTTGAAATTGAAGAAAAGCTTAAGAAGCTTTGTGACATTCCTGTTTTCCACGATGATCAGCACGGCACCGCGGTTGTAGTTTCAGCAGCACTCATCAATGCTACAAAACTTACAGGCAAGCCGCTTTCAGAATGCAAAGCAGTAATCAACGGTTCAGGCGCAGCAGGCATTGCAATTGCTAAACTGCTTATGACACTCGGTCTTAAAGATGTTATTCTTTGCGACAGAACAGGCGCTATCTACAAGGGCAGGGACAATCTTAACCCATACAAAGCCGAAATTGCCGAGATATCAAACAAAGAGCTTGTTAAAGGCAGTCTTGCCGATGCTGTTCGCGGCACTGACATATTTATCGGCGTATCCGCTCCCGGAGTTTTGACAGCTGATATGATAAAAACAATGAACGAAAATGCAATTGTTCTTGCAATGGCAAACCCCGTTCCTGAAATTATGCCTGATGAGGCTAAAGCCGCAGGCGCCGCAATAGTCGGCACAGGCAGATCCGATTTCCCGAACCAGATAAACAACGTTGTTGCTTTCCCCGGAATATTCCGCGGTGCACTTGACGTAAGGGCAAAGCAGATAACCGAAAATATGAAGATAGCAGCAGCTTATGCTATTGCTTCTCTTGTTGACGACAGCGAACTCAAACCGGACTACATTCTGCCATATGCTTTTGACACGCGTATCAAAGACGCAGTTGCCAACGCTGTTGCGGACGCTGCAAGAAAAGACGGAGTTGCAAGAATTTAAAAGCAAACAAAAAATTAAGCCGTGCGTATTTAAGCCGCACGGCTTTTTTAATTAACTTATAAAATAAGGGTCTGACTTGAAACCGGCAAGCCAGACCTTTATATATTTATATTTAAATATATTAATTACATATTATATATAGCTTCAGATCAGGTCGGCAAGGATAGTATTGGAAACAAGAAATCCGTTTGGCGTAAAGGCAACCCGAGAGCCGATTTCCTTTAACAGCCCCGCTTTGACATATACTGAATAATCTTTTTTTATTAATGACTTTTCAACGCCGCTTGCAAGGCGCATACCGAGCATTATTTTTTCATCATCACCGCCGCCGTTGCCTTCCTGAACAATATTGAAATCCTTGTCATAATAAAACCGTCTGCCGTTCCAAAAAGAGTGGGCGGATTTTCCTATACCAAGATACTCGGTTAAATTCCAGTACTTAACATTGTGGCGGCTTTCAAATCCAGGCCTTGCAAAATTGCTTATCTCATACTGCATAAGCCCCATTTTTTCAAGTTGTGCCACCGTTTCAAGATACATATCTGCCACCATGTCCTCAGACGGAAGCTCAAGTTTATCCTGCAATTTGAAAAATGGTGTACCCTGCTCTATTTTAAGCATATATGCAGAAATATGCGGCACACCCATCTGCCTAATAAAATCAAAAGTAGTGGCAAGCCCCTCCATAGTCTGTTTTGGCGTGCCGAGCATAACATCAAGGCTTATGTTGTAAATACCGGCACTGCGTGCGTCATCAACCGTTTTGGCAACCTGCTCACTGCCAGCAATTCTGCCAAGCGCAAGGCGTTCCGTTTTAACGGCGCTTTGCATACCTATTGAAACACGGTTTATTCCCGCCTTTTTATACTCTTTGAAATCTGCGCTCAGGTCTTTTGACGGGTTGCACTCAATGGTTATCTCGCTGTTTTTGTCAATATCAAAGCATTTTCGGGCTTTAGATAATATCCTGCATATCAGTTCTGAATTGAGCACACTTGGTGTTCCGCCGCCGAAATAAACTGTATCGAACGCCGCTCCCCTGTATTTCTCAAACTCAGCGCAAAGACGCTCAACATATTTCTCTGCCGTTTTTTCATCATATTTGACAGAATAAAAATCGCAATAGGGGCACTTTGACGCGCAAAAAGGAATGTGAATATAAAGACCTGCTTTTTCGCTCATACAATCACGCTCCTTTTAAATCATAAAAATTCGCCCGTTTTCATCAGGCACATATCTTTGAGTTATAAATTTATGCTTATAAACAGCGCGCCCCGCCGTAAACGGAGGGGCGCATCTTAATTATTTCTTTCTGCTTTCTGCCTTTAATCTAAGGCTCTTATCAAGAATTGATTTTCTAAGTCTTATGGATTTCGGTGTAACCTCAAGAAGTTCGTCATCAGCAAGGAATTCCATACTCTGCTCAAGTGAAAGCGTTGTGGGAGGCACAAGCTTGAGCGCTTCATCCGAGCCGCTTGCACGGGTATTTGTAACATGCTTTTTCTTGCAGACATTACAAATAACGTCCTCATTCTTATTGCACTCGCCTACTATCATACCCTCATAGACATCAACGCCGGGGCCTATGAAAAGTCTGCCTCTGTCCTGAGAGTTCCAAAGGCCGTAGCCTGTTGAAACACCTGTTTCGTGAGCAACGATTGATCCTCTTGTTCTTGTGGCTATCTCGCCCTTATACGGTTCATAACCTACAAACAGCTGATTCATAATGCCGTTTCCGTTTGTATCGGTAAGAAATTCGCTTCTGTATCCGATAAGGCCGCGTGACGGTATCTTTATTTCAAGATGCGTCATACCCGTTGTGCGGGTATCCATTTTTTCTACCTCGCCCTTACGTGAACAAAGTTTTTCTATAACGCTGCCCACATATTCCTCGGGCACTTCAACTATAGCAAGTTCAACAGGTTCAAGTGTCTGACCTGTCTGCTCATCCTTTTTAAGTATTACCTGAGGACGTGAAACCTGAAATTCGTAATTTTCACGGCGCATTGTTTCAATCAGAATAGAAAGGTGAAGTTCACCTCTGCCGGATACTTTGAAAGTATCCATTGAATCCGTTTCCTCAACGCGCATTGAAACGTTTGTCTCAACCTCTTTGAAAAGTCTGTCTCTGAGATTTCGGCTGGTAACATATTTACCCTCTCTGCCCGCAAACGGAGAATCATTTACCATGAAGTTCATGCTTATTGTGGGCTCGTCTATTTTAACAAACGGGAGCGGCTCAACACAATCAGGATCACAGATAGTTTCACCGATATTCAGATCCGGAATGCCTGCAACGCACACAATATCGCCTAGATCGGCTTCTGTGCAGGGCACTCTCTTAAGTCCCTCAAACTGATAAAATTTAGTAATATGTATATTTTCCCTGCTGCCGTCCTGCTTGCAGAGAACATAAGGTGTATTAACCTTAATCTTTCCGCGCTCAACTCTGCCAACGCCTATTCTGCCTACATAATCATCATATTCAAGTGATGAGAACAGCATTTGCGCAGGACCGTCCGAATCGCCTGACGGAGCAGGAATGTATTCAAGGATAGCGTCAAACAGCGGTCTGAGGTCACCCTCACGAACATTAGGATCAGTGCTCGCATAACCGTCTCTTGCAGACGCGTAGATTACGGGGAATTCTATCTGATCGTCATCAGCTCCCAGCTCAATAAAGAGGTCAAGAACCTCGTCTATAACCTCCTCAGGACGTGCGCCCGGTCTGTCTATCTTATTGATAACAACAAGCGGTGTTTTCTTTAAGCCGAGAGCTTTTTTAAGCACAAAACGGGTTTGAGGCATACAGCCCTCAAAAGCATCAACAAGCAGAAGAACGCCATCAACCATAGTAAGTATACGTTCCACCTCGCCGCCGAAATCGGCATGGCCGGGAGTATCAACGATATTTATCTTGGTATCTTTATAATGAACTGCCGTGTTTTTTGAAAGTATGGTGATACCTCTTTCACGCTCAAGAGCGTTGCTGTCCATTACTCTGTCATCAACTACTTCATTTACGCGGAATGTGCCGCTTTGGCGCAGCATCTCGTCAACAAGAGTTGTTTTGCCGTGGTCAACATGGGCGATAATCGCAATATTTCTTAAATTCTTTATCTGCATTTTGCCACTCTCCATCATCAAAATATTCTGAATACCCGCATATAACACCGTGGGTAATATAATCCGCTTGTATTTTACCACTTAGAGGGCGGTTTGGCAAGGCTGAAAGCACGCATATTTAAAAAATAAGGTTTCGCTGCTTTTTCTTTACAAATTCTGCCGCGTTTGTTAAAATAAATTCGAAAGTGCTTACAGGCGCTGGCATAATCAGAAAAGCAGAGAGGGGCTTTTTATGGACATCAACAAAAAAATTCAAATCGTATCATCACTTGAGAAAATCTTTCCGGACTCAAAAGATACTTTTACTGAGTTTGATTCTTTTTCAATGCTTAAAAACGAAAAAAAATCTTTCCAGATCGTGTTCAAAGCTGATAAAGGCGAGAGGATAGAATTTTCGGTAACATCGCCGATTGAAAGCAATATGGAATTTAGCTATGTAAAACTAATTCCGGCTAAAATGACACGAAATAAAAAATATGATGATTACTATATTAGTGCAGACAGACATGAATTTCCGGATCTGCTCATACCGCTAAACGAAAACGCTTGCACAGCAGAATACAATGGATTAAACGCCGTCTGGGTTCAAATTTCGGGTAATCTTGAAGCAGGAAACTACGAATGTGAATTCAGCTGTGGCCCAGACAAAGCAAAAATAAGCATAGAGGTAATTGATGTTAGTCTGCCTGAACAGGAGCTCATCTACACAAACTGGTTTTACACCGACTGCCTTATGAGTCATTATGGTTTTGACGCTTTTTCTCCCGAATACTGGCAGTGCACAGAAAACTTTTTACGCCGTGCAGCTGAGTACGGAATGAACTGCGTGCTGACGCCGCTATTTACTCCTCCGCTTGATACTCAGGTAGGAGGCGAGCGTCCCACGGTTCAGCTTGTTGATGTGACTGTAACCGGCAAAAACGAATACAAATTCTCATTTGAAAAGCTTGATAAATGGATAGAAATATGTGAAAGATGCGGCATTAAATATTTTGAAATGAGCCACCTTTTCACACAGTGGGGCGCAAAACACGCGCCTAAAATAATTGCTGTAAAAAACGGCAGAGAAAAGAAGATCTTTGGGTGGCTGACTTCTGCATCAGGTAAAAAATACCGTCTGTTTATCGGGCAGTTTGCGGATGCGCTCAAGAAATATATCAATAAAAAAGGAATAAAAGAGCGCTGTATTTTCCACGTTTCGGACGAACCGGCAAAACGCCAGCTCAAAGCATACTCAAAGGCGGCGAAATTAATTCACGAAAACTTTTCGGACTTTAGAATCACCGATGCTCTTTCTGATTTTTCATTTTATAAGAACGGAGTGGTTGAAACTCCGATTCCGGCAACTGACCACATAGAGCCATTCATAGGCGAAGTGCCCGAGCTGTGGGCATACTACTGCAGCGCTCAGGGTGAAAAATATGTTTCAAACAGGTTTTTTGACATGCCCTCCGCACGCAACAGAATACTCGGTTTTCAGTTATATAAATATGATGTTAAAGGATTTCTTCACTGGGGATACAATTTCTATTACACAAGATTTTCAAAGCGTCTTGCGGACCCGTTTACGGAGCCTGACGCAGGTGGAAAATTCCCCGCCGGAGACAGTTTCGTAGTCTATCCTGGGAAGAATTATGAACCTCTTGATTCTCTCAGGCTGTACGTTTTTTATGACGGATTTCAGGATATGCTTGCACTTAAGCTGCTTGAAAAACTCACAAGCAAAGAAAAGGCCATGGCAATTTTAGAAGGCGATGCGGAAAAGCCTATTACATTCAGCGAATATCCTCACTCCGCCGAATGGATACTTAAGACCAGAGAAAAAATCAATTCTGAAATAAAAAAGAATTTATAACACATAAAAAGCAGTTCAAAGTCAAAGACTCTGAACTGCTTTTTTGCTGTTTTTTAACGCCACAATATTTGTTCATCCAAGAGAATCTGCCCATCAGTATCAGCGCTGCAAACCTCTATACCGTCAGAAGAAATGTGCATTATTGAAGCTACAAAAGAGCCGCTACCGTCAGCATCAACGCCTCCGTCAACAAACACAGGAAAAGCACCGCTGTCTTCAAAATCAAGTTCGTGCAGATGCCCGCTTACCAGTAAGCTTACACCCATAGAATCAAGTTTTGAAAGAGCGCGATCCGAAAGATCCGTTTCAATACATATCTCCGGGGAATGGCAAAGAGCAACAGTCTTGTTATCTGTTTTCTCAAGTGATTCAAGCCATTCAACCATTTCGATTCTGTAGCTCTGATAATCAACCATTCCTCCGTATTCAGGATGCGAATCCTCTTTATCCTCACAGCTGTCAAGAACTATAAAATCGTAATTTCCGATTGAAGTTGTATAGTAGAATTGATTATAACCTATGCACTCCGCCAACTCAGCCGCAGCTCTTCCTCTTGTTTCATGATTTCCGCGCACATAGACAACCGGCATTGAACCGCCTGAAAGTTCCGCAGCGAAATCAAGAATATAATCAGCTATGTCATCTTCGCTCATAAGGGCAGGAGCGCAGTCGCCGAGCAATATTACTGCCTGATAGTCTCCGAGTGATTTTGAAGCCGAAATGGCTTTATCATTTTTTGTGTGCCAATCCGAAACTGTCAGAACATCAATATTTTCACCGAACGAATCATTAAATGAGATACTTTGGCTCTCTATTGTTTTACCTGTCCTGCCGCCGTAACTGAGTTCATCAATAACTCTTGTTGCGCCAACTTTATATGTACTGCCTGAAAATTCTTCTTTTGAAATTGTTACTTTGTGAATTTTACCACAGTTTTTTCTACCGTTGCTGTCATCATATACACGGTTCGTTTGCCCGTCCTTTTCGTACTCTATATAAGCGGTTGAATCATCACTGGTAGAAAACGCAACAGAATACTGTGTTCCGTTATCAAACACAACAGGCTTTGATGTAAAGCTGAAAGGAGTAAGCGGAAAAACAGCATTTACAGCCGTTATCAACAGCACAAAGGCGGTTATACCGGAAACAATACGCCTTGCATTTTTATTTTTGATAAGAGGGAATGCAAATGCAAAAAACGATATTCCCACAACAATAATCCAAATTGGGAAAGCAGATCTAAAAAGTTCAAAAGCCGATGAAAGGCTCATGCCTTTATCTGTTATAAGTGCCACTACAGAATAAATAAGAACTATTACAGAAAGCGCTTCACTTATAAAGGCTATAACATTCATATATTTTTCGGGAATAAAAATTTTTCTTTTCACCTTGGCATTAAGCACCGTAAGCAAACAGACATACCCGATTGCCGTAAATACAAACAAACCAAGAGAAAAGCCGGTATAAAGCACATTGTCAACAAAAACAAACCCGTATCTTACCGAATAAAAAATAAGAATGGAAACAGCAGACAACGCTGTAAAAAACGCGATTGCGCTTTTGCTGAAAAAAATCTTGTTCAATAATTTTTTCATAAAAATCCCCCTCAATTGCATTATATTATGGCGTTTTTTGTCTGTCAACAAATATATTGAAAGCATAAATGCTTCTAACAAAATTGTAACATAAAGGGTTTTCTCTTGAATGAAATATAAGATTTTGATAAAATTAATGCCGTAAGCAGGTGAAATAATATGTATAAAATATTTATAGTTGAAGATGACGGTGGTATTGCAGGGGCAATAAAAAAGGAAGCGGTAAGCTGGGGCTTTGACGCACGCACTGCAAAAAACTTCTCAAATATTATAGCTGAATTTTCAGAATATTCTCCTCAGCTTGTACTGCTTGATATATCTTTGCCGTTTTACAACGGCTATTACTGGTGTGAAAAGATACGTTCTGTATCAAGTGTACCTATTATATTTATTTCCTCCGCATCAGACAACATGAATATGGTAATGGCAATGAATATGGGGGCTGATGATTTCATTGCAAAGCCGTTTGACCTGAGCGTGCTGATTGCAAAGATAAACGCGCTTTTAAGAAGAGCTTATGACTTTGCCCCCGCCTCCCCTATACTTGAACACCGCGGCGCACTGCTTGACACAGGGCGTGCCATACTTGAATATAAAGGCGAAACGGTTGACCTGAGCAAAAATGAATACAGAATTTTGCTCGAACTTATGAGAAACAAGGGAAAAGCAGTCAGCCGCGAAAAGCTTATGCAGAGCCTATGGCAGACAGACAGTTTTATTGACGACAACACGCTTACCGTAAATATAAACCGTCTGCGCAAAAAGCTTGACGGAGCGGGGCTTGAAAACTTTATCAAAACAAAATTTTCCATAGGTTATATTATTGAATAAGGTGCGTTTAGTGAAACTGTTTTTATATTATTTAAAAGAAAGAAAAATACAAATATTTGTTTTCATTTTATTCTGCTTTATTTTTCTTTGCGCCTTTTTGCTGTATGATTTGCCTGCCGGCGCTGTAGTTTACCCGGCACTTGTTTGCACCTGTATAGGCATTTTTATAATGGCTGTAGACTATTCCAAAGCAAAGCGCAAACACAAGCTTCTTTCCGATATAGCAGACATGCGTGCCGAACTGATTGACAAGCTGCCCCAAAGTGTAACTCAGGACGATGAAGATTATCAAAAAATAATTAAAAATTTAAAAAAAGAAATAAAAATAAACGAAAGCGCTTTTAATGAGAAATATGCTGATATGGTGGATTACTATACCGTATGGGCTCATCAGATAAAAACGCCGATAGCATCTATGCGCCTTACTCTTGAGGGCGAAGATTCAACACTTTCAAGAACTATAAGCGATGACCTTTTCAGAATAGAACAATATGTTGAAATGGTGCTGTGCTATCTTCGCCTTGACAGCGACAGTTCCGATTATGTAATAGCGACTTACAGTCTTGATAAAATTCTCAAGCAGGCGTTCCGCCGTTTTTCAGGCAGTTTCATCTCAAAAAAGCTAAAACTCACATATGAAGAAACAGGGCTGACTGTTCTTACAGATGAAAAATGGCTGCTGTTTGTAATTGAACAGATACTTTCAAACGCGGTAAAATACACTTCAGAGGGCGGAGAGATATCCGTATTTTGTGAAGACGAGGGAATAATCTGTATAAAAGACAACGGCATAGGCATTGCGCCGGAGGATATGCCCCGAATATTTGAACGCGGATACACAGGCCTAAACGGCAGGACGGACAAAAAAGCAAGCGGCTTGGGACTTTATCTATGCAGAAGAATATGTGAAAACCTTAACCACAGAATTTGGGCAGAATCTTGCGGCGGCACAGCCGTTTATATTGATCTGCGTCGCAGAAAACTTGAAACAGAATAAACTTCTTACCGCACTGTAAGAATTAAGCGGGGAAATGTAAGCACAATCGATGGCTTGCATTTCCCCTTCCTGCTATAATGACAGGCAGGAAAGGAGAAATACACAAATGAGTATTTTGGAAGTAAAACAAATTAAAAAGATTTACCAAACGAGATTAGGCGGCAACCAGGTAACTGCGCTGCGAAACGTCACTTTCAGCGTTGAACAGGGTGAATATGTTGCCGTAATGGGCGAATCCGGCTCGGGAAAAACAACACTGTTAAACATTCTTGCCGCGCTTGACAAGCCTACTTCAGGCACAGTGAAAATTGCAAACGAAGATATTTCCGAAATCAAGGAAAAGAATATTGCGGCATTCAGGCGCCAAAACATCGGCTTTGTTTTTCAGGATTTCAGCCTGCTTGATACATTTTCAGTTGAGGACAATATTTATCTTCCTCTTGTTCTTGCGGGAATGAAATATGACGAAATGCACAAACTGCTGACACCAATCGCCTCTCAGTTAGGTATTACAGAAATTCTTAAAAAATACCCCTATGAAATATCAGGTGGTCAAAAGCAGCGTGCGGCAGTTGCAAGAGCAATAATAACAAACCCGAAACTCATCCTTGCAGACGAACCCACCGGTGCTCTTGATTCCAAGGCGACCGATGAGCTTTTGAAGCTGTTTGAGGACATCAACGCCGCCGGCCATACCATAGTAATGGTTACACATTCCGTTAAAGCGGCAAGTCATGCAGGCAGGGTACTCTTTATCAAGGACGGCGAGGTATTTCACCAGATATACCGCGGGGGCTGCACAGATGAACAGCTTTATCAGCGTATTTCAGACACGCTTACAATGCTTGCAACCGGCGGTGATGCCGTATGAAAAAAGATTTTTATCTGCGCCTTGCATGGGACGGCATCAAGAAAAACAAAAAGCTTTATCTGCCATATATCCTTACATGTACCGGCATGATAGGCATGTTTTATATCGTGGCATTTTTATCAAAAGACAAATCTCTCTTAGAAATTCCCGGCGGCGATCAAATTCAAGGTTTACTTGCGCTTGGCACGGTGGTTCTGGGTATATTTTCTTTGCTTATACTCTTTTACACTAATTCTTTTTTAATACGCAGGCGTAAAAAAGAGTTTGGTCTTTATAATATTTTGGGAATGGACAAACTTAATCTCTCAAGAGTGCTTATCTGGGAGAACATTCTGGTTTATAGCATCTCCATGCTTTGCGGACTATTCTGCGGACTGCTGTTTTCAAAATTTGCTCAGCTTTTAATGGTAAACATTTTGCTTGCAGACACAGATTTCACTCTCAGTGTATCTCCGCAATCTATTATTATAACATTAATATGGTTTGCGGCTATATTT
>URIN01000011.1 GCA_900547915.1 uncultured Clostridium sp.
TACACAAGGCTATTCGTCGGCAGCGTCAGATGTGTATAAGAGACAGAAATAGAGAGCACAAAGGCAGTTGTGGCGGAAATGGCAAAAAGCAATCCCGCTTTTATGAGCGTTACTTACGGTGCAGCAGGTACTCGTACAGGATTCACCACGGAAATTGCAAGCGCAATAAAGGACTGCGGAGTAACGCCGCTTTCTCACCTTACTTGTCTTACCTCAACGAAGGACAAGATAGACTCTGTGCTTGACGAATGGAAGGCTCAGGGAATTGAAAACATACTTGCCCTGCGAGGAGATATTCCCAAAGACTTTGAATTTCCGAGCGGAAAGCACTTTGAGCACGCCTATGAGCTTGTGCAGGTAATAAAGGAAAAGGGTGATTTCTGCGTGGGCGGTGCCTGCTACCCGGAAATACACCCGGAAAGTGCAAACAGAGTTGAGGATATTCAGCACCTGAAAGAAAAAGTGGACTGCGGACTTGATTTCCTGACAACACAGATGTTTTTTGATAACGAAGTATTTTTGCGTTTTAAGGAAAACTGCCTTATAAAAGGCATCAACATTCCTATAATTGCGGGCATCATGCCTATCACCAACGCAAATCAGATAAAAAGAAGCGTTGAGCTTTCCGGCTGTAAATTCCCCAAAAAATTTGAGCGCATCATAGAACGCTTTGGGGACAACCCTGCAAAAATGAAACAGGCGGGTATAATTTACGCCACAGAGCAAATAATTGACCTGATGGCAAACGGGCAGAACAACATACATATCTACACTATGAACAAGCCCGATGTTGCAGGCTCCATAATGAAAGGTCTTTCGGAAATTATAAATGGATAAAAAAGAGATTTTAAGATATATGCGCACAAAAAGCAGTATAAATGACGAACGCCTTCTTAGCATGATAGATGACGCAATGGCAGAAATAAACAGCGTTTGCGAGCCGAAAAGCGTTTACAGGGTGTTTGACTGCGAGGTTACAGACACGGCGCTTATAATAGGTAATTTTAAATTTGAAAGCCGCCGCCTTGCTCAGAACCTTGCGGGATGCACAAAAGTTGCCCTGCTTGCGGCTACGGTTGGAGTAAAAGGTGATATGCTGCTGCGCAAATATTCAACAGACGGTGCAATGCTACTTATAATGCAGGCGGCGCTTGCATCAAAAATAGAAGAAGTGTGCGACAGCCTTCAGAGCGAGATAGAAAAAAACGAGGGTGTAAAAACAAGGCAGAGGTATTCACCGGGGTATTTTGACCTTGACATAACAGAGCAGAAAAAGATTTTTGCCATGATGGATATTACAAAGCGATGCGGCATAACGCTGAGTGACACCTGCCAGATGATACCCACAAAATCCGTTACGGCATTTGCGGGATTTGACCCAGCGGAGGAAAGAAATGAAGATTAAATTTTTTGACGGCAGTATGGGCACGATGCTTCAGGGCATGGGTCTTGGGGCAGGCGAACTGCCTGAACTGCTCAACATTACGGACAGCGAAAAAGTTCTTTCCGTTCACCGTGCGTACGCGGCGGCGGGAAGTGAATATATAACCACAAACACTTTCGGAGCTAACAGGCTTAAGATTGAAAACCCCGCAGAAGTCATTAAGGCGGGAGTACGCCTTGCCAAAAGCACAGGCAAAAAAGTGGCGCTTGACATAGGCCCCACAGGTAAGCTTTTAAAACCTATGGGCGAACTTGATTTTGAGGAAGCCATTGATATTTTTGCCGAAATGATAAACGCCGGCAAAGACGGAAGTGACGTGGTGCTCATAGAAACGATGAGCGACACTTATGAAATAAAGGCGGCTGTGCTTGCCGCAAAGGAAAACTGCGACCTGCCTGTTTTCGTTACGATGATATATGATGAAAAAGGCAGACTGCTTACAGGCGCAGACGTAGAAACAGCGGTGGCGATGCTTGAGGGCCTCGGTGTTGACGCAATTGGCTTTAACTGCGGTCTCGGCCCCGCCGAAACACTGCCGCTTGTAGAGGAAATACGCAAATACACAAGTCTGCCGATAATTGTTCAGCCGAACGCGGGACTGCCTGAAAGCGTGAACGGACGCACGGTTTACAATGTTTCGCCCGATGATTTTGCGGCGCAAATGAAAAAAGCGGCGGAAATAGGCGTATCATATCTCGGCGGCTGCTGCGGAACCACGCCCGAACACATTAAAAAGATGATAGACACCTGTATTGATATTCCCGCAAGCGTTCCCGAAAAGAAGAATTTTACGCTTGTTTCATCATACAGCCAAACTGTTGAGATAGGCAAAAAACCCGTTATAATAGGCGAGCGCATAAATCCCACTGGCAAGAAGCTGTTTAAGGAAGCGCTGCGCAGAAATGACATTGACTATATCATAAAAGAGGGTATGAAGCAGACCGAGGCAGGCGCACACATTCTTGACGTAAACGTTGGTCTGCCCGAGATAGACGAAGTGCAGATGATGGAAACGGTGGTAAAAGGACTTCAGGGCGTTATCCCCGCACCGCTTCAGATAGACACATCTGACACAACTGCACTTGAAAGAGCGCTCAGGATATACAACGGCAAGCCGATGATAAATTCCGTAAACGGCAAAGAGGAAAATATGAAACAGGTATTTCCTCTTGCCAAAAAATACGGCGGAGTTGTTGTATGTCTGTGCCTTGACGAAAGCGGCATTCCGCAGACGGCTCAGGGCAGAATAGAGATTGCCAAAAAGATAGTTGATACCGCTGCTAAATACGGTATAGACAAAAAAGATCTTATAGTTGACGCGCTTACAATGACGATAAGCACAGATTCCTCAAACGGCGAGGAAACGCTCAAAGCCGTTAACTATATACGCAACACTCTCGGCATAAACACCGTGCTCGGCGTTTCAAACATCTCGTTCGGTCTGCCGAAGAGAGACGCAGTGAACACAGCGTTTTTCACGCTTGCTCTTCAAAGCGGACTTTCCGCAGGAATAATAAATCCCAATTCCCAGAGCATGATGAACGCATATTATTCTTTCAACGCTCTTAAAGGGCTTGATGAGAACTGCACAGAATATATAGAGAGTGTGACCGTGCCTGAGCAGACAGCCTCAACAGGCGGAGAAACCACCCTGCACACGGCGATAGTAAAGGGCATTAAGGAGGACGCGGCAAGATGCGCCGCTGAACTGCTTAAAACGAACGATTCTCTTGATGTTATAAATCAATATATTATCCCTGCTCTTGACGAAGTGGGAGACGGATTTGAGCACAACCGCATTTTCCTGCCGCAGCTTCTTATGAGCGCGGACAGCGCAAAAGCTGCGTTTGACGTTATCAAGGAAAAAATGATACTCAGCGGCAAGAAAGAGGAAAACGGAGATAAGATAGTTATAGCAACCGTTCACGGAGATATCCATGACATAGGTAAAAACATCGTTAAAGTGTTGCTTTCAAACTACGGCTTTGATGTTATCGACCTCGGAAAAGACGTTCCCGAAGAGGAAGTGCTGCGAGCAGTACAGGAAAATGACGTGAAACTTGTAGGTCTTTCAGCGCTTATGACCACCACCGTGCCTGCAATGGAAAAAACGATACAGCTGCTGCACGAAAACACAGACGCTAAAGTTGTTGTAGGCGGCGCAGTGCTTACGCAGTCATATGCCGATATGATACACGCAGACTGGTACGGCAAGGACGCAATGGAAACGGTGCGCATAGCGCAGACATTTTTCGGCAAAAATTAAAACATTAAGCGCAGGCTCTTAAAGGGTCTGCGCTCTTATATTATATAAATGTAAAGAACTCGGGCAAAAACGCAAATAAAAGCGGTGGATTTTATCTGAGCATCAGTTTATAATTTAATCATAAAGAACGGGAGGTAAAGATATGAATTTGGGAAGCAGCCTTTCGGGCGCAAGAAAAAAGAGCGGTCTTTCGCAGGAAGAAGTAGCAGAAAAGCTTGGCGTAAGCAGGCAAACCGTGTCTAAATGGGAGCAGGGAGAGACTGTGCCCGACATATACCAGACGAAAAAACTTGCCGCAGCGTACCATATGACGCTTGATGAACTGACAGACTTTGATTTTGAACTGAACAACATTCAGGAGATAATAGAAAAAACGGACGAAGAAAAAAGCAGTAAAATAGACTGGACAAAGGCGTGGAGCAAAAAATACCCCGTGCTGGCAGAATACCAGAGCGAGGTAAAAACAGAATATTACGCTGACGAACTCAGTCGGCTGCTCAGAAAACTCAAAAGCGAATACGGCTACAACGACCTGAACGCTATGCTTGTATTGAAAGACATTCTTGCGCAGGTTTGGAAAAGCAAAAAATCAAAAGAATAACGAAATAAAACAGTCCTTGAAAAAGGGCTGTTTTATTTTTATTTATTTAACTTTTTTAAGATACCGCTCAAGCGATTCATTCCATTTAACATATTCAGGATTATTGCGGTTATCAGGCATATCGTAATTATCCTTAACATACTGACCTATAAAACCAGTAACTTTGACTGCGCCGTAGTAATTAAGATGATCGCCTGCGTCCCTGGTGTCTTGATTCCAGTCTATATCCAGCTTTGTATCGCCCATATTAAGATCTATGTATTTAACATTTAGCTCATCCGCAAGCTTTTGCACGCCATTGTGCTTTTTGCAGTTCCAGTTCTTTGTGCTGGGGGTACTCACAAGAATGAACTCCGCTGAGTTTTGCCTGCAGAAATCCGCCATGTTCTTTACATAACTTTCGTTGAGGTCGATTATTTCTTCCGCTTTATCGGTTGGTTTCATATATCCCGTTGTGTCTGCCTTTGCAATATTTGTGCTGTAATGATAGCCTTTAAAATCATCAGTCCAGGTATATTCAACTTTACCGAAAAAGTCATTGAGCCTTATTTCTTTCCATCTGTTGTGATACTTAACTACGGAAAAATAATTTTCCGCCACCGTCATTATTGATTTTTCATATTTCATCTTACGGTAAATAGCGTTTGTTTCAAGAATTACAACCTTTGGTTTTTGCTTTTTAAACGCCTGTTTGAGCAAAGTTTCGGAATGTGACAAATACTGACCGCTTGTGGAACACACATAAGTGGTGTAGCCGTAATCGCGCCATATCTGCATGGGCGTTATTGAGGAATACGCCTCGCTGTCACCCAGAACGAGCACATCAATAGTATTGCTCTTTTCGCCAAGAATGCCGTTTGCCGTGGCATCTTCCATCCCGAATTCCTTAAGGTTGTTTTTCGGCATAAATACATATGAAGACATGAGAAGCAGCATAACAAAAACAAGCAGGAACGCAACAGACGCCATGATTTGCTTTAAAGTAATTTTCATTTTGCCGCCTCCTTAAAAATCAGCATAAATAGGATCCAGCTGAACATAGCCGGGGCCGTATGCGCCGAAAATGATTATATAAAAGATAAGCGCTAAATAGATAGTCCACCTTATCGGCAGATTTTTCTGCGCAACAAGTGTTCGCACACTCTTGCCTTTTTCGTTGATAACACTGATCGCAAACACGATTGCAACAGTAACGAGAACAATTATGTAATCCTGTATATCCATACCGAGATTAAGCAGTGTTCCGTCTTTGAAAGTCTCAAACGAAAAATCGGTGAATATAAGTCTGAACATATCAAGACCCGCATGCAAACCGTTTGCCCTGAAAAACATTTCGCCTATGGCAACGAGAACGGCGCTTCTGAATATCTGCATACCTTTATAAAGCGGAGCAGATGAGTTGATGCCCAGTTTGCCGTTTATTGTTTTGACAAGCGGCTTTATGAGGTTTCCGCACGTGATGAGTGCGAAATGATACATTCCGAAGAATATATACCGCCAGCCTGAGCC
The DNA here is from genome assembly GCA_900547915.1 of uncultured Clostridium sp. Lineage (GTDB taxonomy): Bacteria > Bacillota > Clostridia > Oscillospirales > Acutalibacteraceae > Eubacterium_R. Next base: position 5,821 of record URIN01000011.1, read on the forward strand.
GTGCCACATTCCGTTGCAGAACCAAACACAGAACAACGCAACGGTGCTTACAAGCATGGGGCCATAGAAATTGCCGAGCTTTTTTCTTGCTTTTTTGGTGAGTTTCTTTGAAGAGCGAGACATGGAAATTGGATAGTAAATATAATCCTTAAACCATGTGCCGAGCGTGATATGCCACCTCTGCCAGAATTCTGAAATGGTTTTTGAGAAAAACGGCTGACGGAAATTCTCAGGCATTTTTATGCCGAATATCTCAGCACTGCCGATAACAATATCCATAGTGCCTGAAAACTCCATATAAAGCTGCAGCGTATAAACTACCGCCGCCACTGCCGCAACAGTGCCGTTATAGTTTGCGTGGTTTGAAAAAGTCTCCGTAACGAGCCCGTTTACCCTGTCTGCAATAACAAGTTTTTTCATCATGCCGTACAGAATTCTCTGCATGCCCGAAGTGAGATTTTCATATTTTACGGCGTCACCGCGGAAAAGCTGCTGAGCCGTGTCAGAATAGCGGCATATGGGGCCTTCCATTATCTGAGGGAAAAAGCTCATAAAGAGAGCTACCCTTGCAAAGTTTTTGTCCGCCGATATTTTGCCCCTGTAAACATCACAGATATAAGAAATAGCCTGAAGAGAATAGAATGAAATTCCAATAGGGGCGGCAATTTTGGGAATGGGCACCGTAAACGAAATATTCATAAGGGAAAGAACACCGTTTATATTGCCTGCAAAAAATTTTGAATATTTGAGCAACGCCAGAAGCGCAACATGAATTATTATCACAAGCGCAAGCACAATACGCTGATTTCTGGCGCACGCTTTCTGGACTTTGGCTCGTTCCGAGGCGTTCTGACCAGCCGTTACCCTTTCACATTCGGCCCTAGCGGAGGACAGCCAAATTCCCGTGAGATATATACACACGGTAGTGAAAACAAGATACAGCACCAATTTTCCGCTTATAAGCCAAAAGAACACATACGAGGTGGCAAGAAGAGGAATCCACCTGAATTTTTTAGGTACTATACTGTAAAGGATAACGGCTATGGGCAGAAACACAAAGCAGTAGCCTATCGAGCAGTATGAACTGATACCCATATCAAACCTCTTTCAGTCTGTTTATCATCAGCATAAGCTGCTGCGCTGAATTGAAGTTTTCGGGAATGATCTCCACGGAGGGGATCACAATATCAAACTCATCCTCAATCTCTGCTACAAGGGAGATAATGGCAAGTGAATCAAGATAATGTCCGTCAATAAGATCTGTGCAGGTGTTGTAGTCAACCTCCGGCTGAATATCCTCTAAAATAGCAATAAGTCTTTCCATAATAATAATTCCTTTCCTTTTAATTATTTGATTTGTTAAGTTTGTATGTGGGAACGAAATCCCTGGCGCTTATTACGGCACCGTTTTCATCAATCAGCAGTATCTGCGGAAGATCCCTGCTGAGAAACAGCGAAATACCCTCTGTCATACAGTAGGCGCCCGTGTTTTCAAATATCAGGGTGTCCCCGATTCTCAGATCGGTAAACGGTGTGTTCTTCATTAAAATATCATTCACGGTGCAAAGCGAGCCGCAGATATTCCAGTTTTTCTGCTCCCCGTCCTCACGCGCAGGAAAAGCGCTGTGAAAAGGGTGCTTCATAGCCATTGACTGGCCATAATATGTGATGTGGTTCATACCGCCGTCAACGATTGCGTAGTTCTGATTTTTGCTCTCTTTCATATCCACCACTCGGGTGAAATAGCTGCCGCAGGACGCTACAAGACTTCTGCCTATCTCAAGAGTTATCTTTGCCCTGAACTTCATATCGTCAAGCAGCTGAGAAAAGTTTTGTAAAAATTCTTCCTCATCAAATTTATCCGTATCGAAATACGCCACGGGGAAACCCGGGCCGTACTCAAATTCCTCAGCTCTGAAGCCGTAATCGCTTTCAAGCTGTGTAAGAAATTCATCTATGTAATCAAGCTCTCTCTTTATTCTTTTAAGAGATGTTTTCTGAGTGCCCGAAAAATACTGAATTCCTATTATCGCGGCAACATCGGGGTCATTCGAGCGTATTATCTCTTTCACGCCGCTTTCATCAAGGCCAAACTGATTGCCGCTTGTAAGCCTGAGCAGCAGTTTAATTTTTGACGAATACTTGCGTGCAAGACCAGTAAGCAGTTCATACTGAGCAACAGATTCAACGGTAAAGCAGTTTACCTCTGTGCCGCTTTTTATAATATCTTCCATAAGTTCTGCGGTCTTATATACGCCCGACACTACTGTTTTTCTCAGATCCACACCGCTTTCCATACACAGCTTCATTTCACCGGGCGAGCAGACCTCGAGCTTTTCGATATAAGGGCAAAGCCTTGGGGCAACGAATGTGTTTGCCTTGATTGCGTAACAGAGAGATACGCCCTCCGGCAGCCTGCTCCTGAGATACCGTGCTCTTTCAGCAAGCGTGTTTATGTCAAAAACATAAAGCGGCGTCTGATAATTATTAAGGATTTTTTCTACCGTAGTATTTTTCATAATATTCCTCCTAAAAGCGCTTTACGGTCTGTTTTGCCGTTTTTTGTGAGCGGCATTGATTCCACCTGCCGCAACGCGTTTGGAATCATATAGACCGGCAATGTTTCGCTTAATCGTTTATGAAGCTCTTTTTTATCTATTGAACCTATGTAAAACGCGTAAAGACGTTTTTTTGCGCCGTCAAAAATACAGCAGCAGTTTTCTATTTCAGGGGCTTTCATTATCTGGCTCTCTATCTCCTCAAGTTCAACACGGTGCCCCATATACTTTATCTGAAAATCTTTGCGGCCGCAGAACACGAGTTCGCCGTTTTCGTCATATTTCGCAAGATCACCCGTTCGGTATACCGTATCAAGATAACACGATGACAGCGGATTTTGCACAAACGCCTTTGCCGTCTGTTCGGGATTGTTATAGTAACCGAGCGCAAGCGCCGTGCCGCCTACACATATCTCACCGGCAACACCCTTTTCGGTAACTTCCCTGTTTTCGCCGTCAAGCAAAAACACCTTTTCGTTATCAAACGCTCTGCCTATCGGAACTGCGCCCTCATAATCTCTTTCGGCGTCCACAATATGATAAGTGCAGTTGCAGGTTATTTCCGTGGGGCCGTAAAGATTTACGAACATTGCGTTCGGCAGATGCTTCTGCCAGTCTCTGAGATGCTTGAGCGGCATTACCTCTCCGCTGAAAAGCACTTTGTTCACGGCAGACGGCGTTTTGTAATCAAGCACGTGAAATGTATTTATAAGGCTGAGCGCCGAAACCGCCCAAATAAGAGTTGTTACTCCGTTATCAACTATATAATCCATAAGTTCTGTCGGTCTTGAAAAATATTCACGTGGAATTATCACAAGTTTTGCTCCAGTCTTTATGGCAGAATATATATCCTTTACGGAAACGTCAAAATCAAAAGGCGCCTGATTTCCTATAACATCGTTTTGCGTTATGGAGAAAGTCTCGCAGAATACATCAATAAAATCAATAACGCTTCTGTGACCCACTGCCACTCCCTTTGGTACTCCCGAAGAGCCTGAAGTGAAGTTTATGTAAAGCGGCATTGTATCAACCACCCTGCTCCTGACGCTCTCAAGTGCCTTGGCATTAACAGGCGTATAAATAATATCCTGTATCATATATACGGACAGGGACGGAAAAATCTCTTTTGCCGCGGCATAATTCTGAGCGTCCGCAATCACTATCTTTGAGCCGAGCACGCTCTGCATCTTTTCAAGCCGTTCACGCGGCAGGTTAGGCTCTGCAAGCGTATAGAAACAACCCGCGTACGCCGCACCGAAAAAACAACAAAGCGCCTGTGTGCTTTTTTGGGCAAATATTATAATAGGTTTATTTATATCTGTTATACCGCAGAGGAATGAACCTATCCTTTTGCTTTTATCCTCAAGCTGTGAATATGTAAGGCAGGTCTCATTGTCTGCAACAGCAGTTTTATCAGGATAATTGAGAACTGATCTTTCAAGGTATTCCAAAACTGTTTTCATTCCGGTCACTCCTTTCGTTTACACATACTTTAACAGGTGCGCCTTTATTCTTTCTGTATACAACCTTAAAAAATATAAACATTAGGATTTTTTTGCCAAAGAACGCAAAAAACGGCGAAAAGGCGCACAGTTGACACATAAAAGCTGATTTTTCGCAAAAAAATAACCTTAAGAAAAATTAAGGTTAACTTTTTGACATATTTAGGTTTCTCAAATATAATAAGGGTGAATGAGGGGTGAGGTAAATTGAAATACAACATACTAATAGCAGAAGACGATGCAAATATCATAGAACTGATGACGCTTTATTTTGACAGTGACGAATATAATGTTCTTTATGCTACGGACGGAGAAGCCGCGCTTGAAATAGTTAAAAGCGAGGATATATCGATAGCGCTTGTGGATATAATGATGCCAAAGATGAACGGATATGAATTTATTAAAGCTGTCAGAAAGATAAGGAATTTTCCGATTATAATAATATCTGCCAAAAATCTTGACGAAGACGAGGTACTCGGTCTCAATCTGGGAGCAGACGCCTATATCAAAAAGCCTTTCAACCCGCTTGTTGTAGTAGCAAATGTTAAGGCGATTTTAAGAAGAACATATCAGCTTTCAAATTCATCAGACGGAGACAGTGCAAAAAAATATGTGGTGGGTGACCTTGTTTTCAACACAGAAACGTTTGTGCTGACTAAAAAATCTAAACCTTTGCCGCTTACAATGGCTGAACTGAAAATAGTTGCAAAACTTATGAGCGCTCCGAAGCGTGTTTTTACAAAAGTGCAGCTTTATGAAAGCATAAACGGAGATATGTTTGAAAATGACGAAAACACCATGATGGTGCACATTTCAAACATACGCTCAAAAATAGAGGACAACCCGGACAAGCCGCAGTATATAAAAACAGTTAGGGGGCTGGGATATAAAATTGACTACAAAGAAGATTAAAATACGTTCAAGTTTTGTTCTGCTTTGTGTCGGCCATTTTGTTTTGTACTCAATAACTCTTGCTCTTATTTATTTCGGTTTCAGCTGGTACACCGGCGCAAAACTTAACAACGCTTTTATTTCAACAGATTCTCTCGTTCAGTACAGCGATGAACTTATGACGGACGATTTTTCAGGCATACCTGCAAAAATAACAAAAAACTGCTCCTTCATAGTTTTTGACGATGAGGGTAAATGTCTGTACGCAAGCAGTAAAGAGATAAGCGAAAAAATACCTTACAGCGCACTGCCGTACATTAACGACTACATGGGAAGCGACTGGTATTCAGTTTCGCAGAATGTAAATTCAAACAATGATACTTACTATATAATAATGCTCAAAAGTTATGATGACGTTGGAAATGAAATAGTTGTCTCCTCCTGCATACTTGATTCTGATTACAATATTATCAGGGGAAATCTTTTTGAAGGAAAAGATAAACTGAGTGAAGATGAATTCAACATAATAAAGGGCACTTACTCTAAAGACCAAAACGTAGAAAAATACAGTTATGAAACCTTGGACGGAGAAGGCAGAACACTTGTGTGCATGTACCCCATTTTGAGCGATGAGGATTATTATTCCGTTATGGAAAAAACGCAGAGCCTGTGGCTTTGGGCTGTGCCTGTTGTTTTGGCAACAATACTGCTTCAGGCATGCCTGTTTGCAAAACGTATAAAAAAATCCATTGCACAGATAAACAATGCCATAGACACTTACCAGAGCAATGAAAAATTTGAGGTAGACAAGAAAAAAATACCCTGCGAATTCCTGTCAATCGTTGACAATTTCAGCAATCTTTTGGGTTGGCTGAACAATCTGCAGCACGAAAAAGAAAAAATGTATATGGAAAACCGCCAGGTAATAGCCGATATATCACACGACCTTAAAACACCTCTTACCGTAATTCAGGGATACTCAAAAGCCCTTAACGAAGGAAGGGTGCCTGAGGAAAAAAGAGAAAAATATCTTGAGATAATTTATGACAAATCCGTGCTCTCTGCACAGCTTATAGATTCTCTTTTCGACTGTGTAAAAATGGAGCACCCCGATTACAAAATCAATCCCCAAGAAGTTGACCTGAGCGAATACATAAAAGAGATACTTGCAGAAAAATACAATGAGATAGAGGAACGCGGCTTTGATATTGACGTTGATATTCCCGAACATAATATACCGTATTCCATTGACAAAAAGCTGTTTGAAAGGCTTTTTGAAAATCTGTTGGGCAACAGCCTGCAGTACAATACTGCCGGAACTACGATATTTATCAAACTTCGAGAAGAAAAGGACGCTCTCATTCTTACCGTTGCCGACAACGGCGTAGGTATTCCTGATGAACTTAGAGAAACCATATTCAAACCGTTTGTAACAAGCAACAACGCGCGTTCGTCCGGAAAAGGAACAGGGCTTGGACTTGCCATTTCAAAAAGGATAGTTGAACTGCACGGCGGCTCTATTTCTCTTAAAGGCAACAGCGCAAGCTCAAAATATAAAACTGAATTTGAAATCAGATTTCCGCGCAATTCACAATAATATAGGTATATTAAATATAATATCCATAATCACAAATTAAGTTATTAATCACCGCTTTAATAAAAGCGGTGATTTTTTTTACACTTTTACACATTTGAAATGGTAAAAAAGCATAATGATTTAAAGGGTCATATGTGAATTTTAAACAAAATTAACAAATTTCTCAAACGGAATTATGAAAAAATGTTGACTTTGTATAAGTCTGGTGCTAAGATTTTCATATGCCAAAACGTTGTTTTAAATTTATTTCATAAAAAAGAAAGGTGATTTAATGAAAAAAACTTTTAAAAGCGCCTTAAGCATATTCCTTTGTGTGCTTATGCTTATATCGGTGCTGCCTGTTACGGCTTACGCTGATGATGCTCAGCAGTACAGCATCAGAATTGTCAACGTTGACGATTCAAATGCGGATGTATCATCCGATACAGGCACTGTAATCAGCATTACAGAAAACGAGCGTGTTCAGCTCAAGGCTGTAATGGAAGACGGAAGCGAGATACCCGAGGGCATGACCGTTGTTTGGAACTCTCCCACACCGTATCTTGCCAGCGTTGATGAAAACGGTCTCGTTACCGGCAGAGACAGCTCAAAAGGCGCAATATTCCGCGTATGGGTAGATACCAACATTGCTTCAATATGGCTCATCGGCCCCTCTCTTGCAGACTCCATTTATGCGGCGTTTGACGATATGAATCTTGACGCAATGGATTCAGAGGGAATTATTGAAACATTCAGAACAGTTGCTACTCCTATCCTGGGT
>URIN01000012.1 GCA_900547915.1 uncultured Clostridium sp.
GTATTCACCCATATTAATTGCCTCTTATTACTTATAGTTTGTTATTCAATGATATTATATCAGCAAATCAAAGAAAATCAATATAATTAATGTTAAAAAAATATATTAAGGATCTGTTTTTCGGGTATAAAAAGGCTCTTGAACGCAAGGATTTGATTTCGCAAATTTTTTTGGTATAATTAAAATAAATTAAGTTATGAGGCGTAATATCATGGACAACCTTATACTCATTGTAATCAATATACTTGTGGCAGTTATAATGTTTTTGCTTGGTCTGAGTTTTTATAAAGCAAAAGGCAAAGCGGCTGATTTCCTGTCAGGCTACAACGCAAGAAGCAAGGAAGACCGCCTGAATTTTGACGAAAATCAAATGTGCATAGAATACGGCAGATTTATGATGCTTATGGCTATTCCGTTTATACCGGGCGCGTTAATAGATTATTTCGTTCCCCTACTCGGCAGTGGCATCGCTTGGGGCGTATGGTTTATTATGTTTATTATACTGTTAGTTAAGAGAATAAAAAAAGAAAGCGGTATAAAATAAAGGATAAAACAACACAAAACAGCAATAAAAAGGCGGGGAGCTAAACGCTCTCCGCCTTTATGTATTGGTTTTAGGTGATTACTTTGCAAGGTCGCCTACAACCATCATATAATCGCCTATCATAGCTCCGAATTCAGGAGCACCCTCCATAATAAGCTGCTTTTCCTTTACCATCTGAAGCATATCACCCGTGCCGAGAAGTATCATCAGAGCGTGCTGAGGTGAATCAAACTTCATGCAGAAGAACGGCTTGGAGCGCTTGTACTCTCCCCTGCCCGCACGTGATTTACCTGCTTTTATACGCAGATAAGCAGTACACTCGGGGTGACCTTCAATTGCCCACTGATAAACTCTGTCAGGGCTCTTTGAAGTCCATTCATGAATCTCGGGATGGCCCATTTTATTGAGCTGGCTTATGCCGCTTGAAAGAAGATAGAAATACAGCTTGCAAAGCAGAAGCGCAAGAGTATCATCCTCCGGAGGCTCACTAATACCGAGAAGGCTGCTCATTTTAAGAAGCACAGCCATAAACTTAATAAATTTAGAGAAAGATTTAATCTTCATCTTTGGAAGTTTACTCATATCACCTTTCATAAAGGCATTCATTTTTTCCATTGATGAAAACTGAAGTTCAGCATCTATCTTTTTCTGACCGAAATACTCACCGAGTTTGCATGACCATTCGCCGTTTTCAACTATGAAATGCACGGCTTCTTTATCTTGGGCATTAACCATTGCAGACACCTGATAAACGGCGTCTACGCCCTCAAACTTCTTTGCAAGTTCGGGCACATCGGTGGCAATCGTTTTCATAAGCGGCAGCGCTGCCGCCATAAATACTTTATTTGTATAACGGGTTACATCGCTTGCCATAATAACACATTCCTTTCAAATTGAGATTTATAAAGAGAAATACAGATTAGAACTCATCGTCCCAAGCATCGTCCTCTTCAAAATCCTGGTGCATTACTTCGGCAATAGCTTCTGCGATACCGTTTGCATCTATCTTTGCGATAGACATAAGGTCCTCATGAAGACCGATTGTTGAGAAAGCATCCTGATGGCCGAGCATCTTGAATGCGCAAGCTTTACCGCTCTTGGCAACAACATCAGCAACAGCTGAACCGAGGCCGCCCATAACAGTGTGGTCCTCAACAGTAATAATTCTTCTTGTATCCATAACGGCAGACATAATAGCCTCTTCATCAATAGGCTTGATGGTGTGCATATTGAGAACGCGTACTTTAATACCTGCATCAGCATTAGCCATCTGTGCAGCCTGAAGAGCCTGGTAAACGCATGAACCGCAGGCAATAACAGTGATATCTGTGCCTTCGTTCATTACCTTTGCCTTGCCTACCTCAAAATCGCAGTCTTCAATATTCTTGTAGATTATCTGGTCAAAGCCGCGGTTGATTCTGATATATACAGGACCCGGATACTCATAAGCCTTTTTTACGGCATGATATGTTTCAACGCCGTCACAAGGACAGATAACAGTCATATGGGGAAGACTTCTCATACAAGCCATATCAATAAGAGAATGGTGTGTTGAGCCTGCCTGACCGAATGAAGTACCTGCATGTGTAGCAATGATCTTAACGGGTACATTCTGATAACAGATATCTGTATGTATCTGATCAAGTGAACGCGCAGCAGTGAAGATGGCGAATGTTGACGCAAACGGGATAAGTCCGTTTTTAGCCATGCCTGCGGCAACACCGAACATATTCTGCTCCGCAATACCTACATTGAAAAATCTATCCGGGAATTTCTCACCGAACATACCTATCTTGGTAGATTTTGCAAGGTCTGCGGTAAGGGCTACTACCTCCTTGTGCTCTTCGCCGAGCTCGCAGAGCGCCTTTCCGTAATATTCAGCTGTGGAAAGCTGAGTGGTTTCAGTCATAGTATAAGTCATTCCGCTTGCCATAGCTTACGCCTCCTTTTCAGCGCGTGCCACACGAGCCGCGTAATATTTGTCAAGACTGTCATAGCACATCTTGGTCTTTTCGTCATCAAGCGCACCGTAATGCCAATGGTAGTCATCCTCCATAAAGTCAATTCCTGCGCCCTTGATTGTATCCATGATGATTGCGTAAGGTTTGTCACCGCCGTTTTTATGATTATTGATAGCGTTTTCGATTGCGCCGTTGAGTTCTTTCATATTCTGGCCGTCAACACGCTCAACAATGAAGCCGAAAGAATCGAACTTCTTATCAAGCGGCTCAACTTTCATTTCATCGTCAACTCTGCCGTCTATCATGCATTTGTTGTTATCAACAAGCACAACAACATTTGAGAGTTTGAACTGAGCGGCAGTCATTGCAGCTTCCCAGTTTGAACCTTCGTTAAGCTCACCGTCACCTGTAAGAACATAGTTCATATAGTCTATGCCGTTTACTCTTCCTGCAAGAGCAAAACCGCACGCAAGTGAAAGTCCGTGGCCGAGCGAACCGCTTGAGCAGTCTACGCCTTTGATCTTATTACAGTCAAGGTGCATACCGAAAAGCGAACCCGTAAGGTTGAAGTTGTGAAGGCCCTCAACATCCATAAAGCCGTAATCGCAGATTACGGGGCCGTAACCTACTGCAGAATGACCTTTTGAAAGAACAAATCTGTCTCTGTCTTTCATATCGGGGTCATTGACATCAAGCTTCATGAAACGGTGGTATAGAATGGTCATAGCGTCCATTGCGCTCATAGCGCCGCCAATGTGGCCTGAGCCGCCCCAGATAGTGGTCTGGACGGTAAGGCGCCTGAGTTCATCCGCCTTTTTTTCAAGGCGGAGCCATTCTTCCTTATCAAATGGCTTGTAATTTGCTGGCATAAATTTTCCTCCTTAAATAAATAACCGGATTACTAAAACGATTATTTGAGTCCTTCGATTTCGGGATGTCTTCCCGCAACTACGCCGAAAGCGTCCTCAGCAATATCAACAGCAAGCTTGATATCATCCTCGGTAACAGCGGCGTTAATGAAATGATTGTGGTGCGAAGCAAGGAAAAGTCCTCTTGAAACACATTCTGCAATCCACTCCTGATGAAGCATAAGGCTGTCATCATTTGCTATTCTAAGATAGAACAGAGCTGGCTCACCTGAAACAACTAGATTAAATCCGTGCTCCTCTGCTGCCTTTGTAAAGCCCTGTGTAAGCTCTGTACCAAGTCTTCTGAAGAGATTTGGAACATCGAGCTTTTTCATTTTATCGATGCAGACAAGGCACGCAGCGAAAGGCTCCGCGCTCATCCAGTAAGAACCTGTGTATGTAACGGAAGAAGCAGTTGATTTCATATGCTCGCCGCCGCATACGGCAGACATATTATAGCCGTTTGCAAGTGCTTTGCAGAAGCAGATGAGGTCTGCTTTGATTCCGTAATAATGGTCTGAACCTGCAATATCAAGTCTGAAACCTGTGCGAACATCGTCAAAGATAAGAACCATACCGTGCTCATCACAGAATTTACGTACAGCCTGCCAATAATCCTTGGTTGCGCACTCATTATCCTTGAAATTGCCGTGGTCATAAGGCTGAGCAATAAGTCCGGCAACATCTCCGCCGCACTCATCGTATGCCTGCTGAAGAGCGTCAATATCAAACCACGGAACAACAACGTTATTTGCAACTTCTTCAGGAAGAATACCGGGGTAATCAACCTTTTGAGCCCACTGAAAATCACCGTGATAATAACCCTGAAGGAAGAACATCTTCTTTTTACCCGTATGAGCTCTTGCACACATTACGGAGAAAGTAGTGGCGTCTGAGCCGTTCTTCATAAAGAATGCCCAGTCTGCACTGGCAACGGTATCTTTAAGAAGTTCAGCACATTCAACCATTTTGTATGACGGTGAAGTGGTGCAGTTACCGCGTCTCAACTGTTCGATTGCGGCAGCATCTACATCATCATCGCAATAACCGAGAACGTTGGGGCCGTAAGCACACATAAAATCAAGATACTTATTGCCGTCAACATCCCAGAAATATGTACCTTTTGCATGGTCGCTCATAAGAGGCCATTTTGTGATGGGAAGGAAAAGTCCTTCGCTGGGGCCGAGGTGGCCGTATACGCCGGAGGGAATAGCCGCAAGCGCTCTGTTAAACCACTCCTGGCTTTTTTCATGTTTATATTCGGGAAATTTACTCATATCTGCAACATCCTCCTTATCAGCCCAGATAAACGGCAACTCTGTCCAAAATTCTGTTGAGATTATCAACCATGGAAATCATACCCGCCATATAAATATTGCCTTTACAAAGCTCTGCAATGGTGGATACGGTACCCGTAAACAGGCCGTGCGCAAGCGGAATATCCGCAAATTCCATAACAGCACGCGGATTTGTTGCCTTTTCCTTGATAGTGGTGAAATGATGATTTTTCACCTGAATTGCCGCATAGCATTTATCCTTGATACCCATGGAAACAACTCCGTCAACCGTGCTTTTTGCGGTAAACATTGAAATTGAATCCGAGTTTGCAAGTGCTGAAATAGCACCGGCTATAGTGTAAAACGTGAGGATGGTGGATTCCTCAAAGAAAGCCTCATTTTTGAGATTTTCCTCACTGGGTCTGAGAAGTTCAGTAAGTCTGTCTGTAAGCTTGGTAAACGGACCGAGCAGGAAAGAGAGAACCTGAACAACACCCTTTGTAGGAATACCCGGCTTTGCACTGTCTATAAGCGCATTGAATTTTTCGGGAGACGCAAAATTCATTTTACAGGTGCAGCCTGCTGAGCCCTCCCTAAATTTACAGCCGCTTTTGGTAAAATGGAACGTACCGCAAGGACCGTTCGCAACCTCGAAGCAGAGAGATACGGGGGATTTAAGATTTGCAAGAATAGCCTTAGCCTCATCATCTATTTCGCAAAGGTTTTCAAGCGTTGCCAAAACACCGTACATATTGACGTACGCCATTGCTTTTGCTTCAGTCAAAACAATTCCTCCTTTAAAGCAAAAATACACAAAATAATTATAACACACCGTGCGCAACACGGTCAATTAAAAAGAGTTACAAAATTAACAATATCTTTTAGTAAATTTAAATAAATTATATAACTATGAGTATAAACAGCTTGCACTCAAAAAGCAGAACTAAACATTCTGTTTTTCAAACGGATATACAAGACCGAGCTGTTTGCGGCATTCATCCATAATCAGCATACAATTTCTGGTTGCTTCAAAAGGAATATAAGCAGATTCTGTTCTGCCGTTTCGTATCTCCTCAGCAGCGCGCGTAAATTCAGTTAGATAATCGGTCTTGCCTTTAAAAACCTGCCTGCCGCTTGTATTTTTAAGTATTGCCTTTGACGCCATATGAAAGAATGCGGGCAGGCTCACCGTGCCTTTTGTTCCCTTTATGAGACAGTTTTCCTTAAGTGTGCAGAGCGACATATGAAGAGTGCAGTTGAAACCGTCATATTTCAGGGTTACTGTTTCACTTATATCTATTCCGTTTTTGAGTCTTCCGCGGCAGATAATATCTTTCGGGTAGCCGAAAAGATTATAACAGTATGTTATTGGATAAATGCCTATATCAAGCAGTGCACCGCCAGCCGTTTCGGGCATAAGAACACGGGAATTTTTAGACATCATAATTCCGGGGAAAGCGTAATTGATAATAACATCGGTTACATCGCCTATCTCACCGCTCCGTACCCATTTTTTAACGGTGAGCGCAACATCTGAAAACCAGGTCCACATAGCCTCACAAAAGTATATGTTTTCGGCTTTTGCCGTATTAACAAGGGTATCCACATCCGCAACACTGACACCCACGGGTTTTTCGCACAGAACAGGTTTACCAAGTTTCATAGCACGAACAGCATAATCGACATGAGAAGTATGTGGCGTGGCAATATAAACGCCGTCCACATCCGCTCTGTTTACAGCGCTGTCAAAATCATCAAAACTTTCAGCCGAATATTTTTCGGCGAACGCCTTTGATTTTTCTTTGTTTCTGCCGTACACAGAAACTATTTTATGCTCTCCGTGCAATATATCCCTTGCGGTAGAATTTGCAATATTTCCGTTTCCTATATAAGCCCATCTGAATTTATCCATTTAACCACCTCATAATTTTTTTACAAAATCATTATAAACCAAACCGCGCCACGCGGCAATAAAAACAAACAAAAAGGGAGCGGTAAATATCCGCTCCCCATTGAGTAGTCAAAGCAACTAAAACAAACTATTTCAGATAAGAAAACCGACTTTTTTCATGACTTTGCCGAGTGTGCGTGAAGAAATGCGCATAGCCTTTTCGGCACCTTTCTGCTGGCACTCCTTAAGATACTGCTTATCGGCAATTACCTCACTATATTTCTTCTGGAAAGGTTCAAGTTCAGCGACAACAGCCTCGCCAACAGCCTTTTTGAAATCGCCGTAGCCTTTGCCTGCAAAATCAGCCTCAATCTTCTCATAACTATCACCCGTAACAGCGGAATAGATAGTCATAAGGTTATTGATACCGTCTTTTCCCTCAGCAAAACGAACAGACATTTCGCTGTCCGTAACAGCAGACTTAAACTTTTTCATAATTACCTCAGGCGCATCTGTGAGATAAACAGTGCCTTTCTGATTAGGATCCGACTTGCTCATCTTGCGTGTTGGGTCCTGAAGGCTCATTACTCTTGCACCGTTTTTAGGAATATAAGCATCAGGAATAGTGAAAACATCACCATAGATGCCATTGAAACGTTCTGCAATATTACGTGTTATTTCAAGATGCTGTTTCTGGTCTGCGCCTACCGGAACGATATCTGCCTGATAAAGCAGAATATCTGCCGCCATAAGGCAGGGATATGTGAAAAGGCCTGCATTTACATTATCTTTATGCTGTGAAGCCTTATCCTTAAACTGTGTCATTCTTGAAAGTTCACCGAACTGAGTGTAGCAGTTAAGTATCCAGCCAAGCTGTGCGTGTGTGGGCACCTGAGACTGAATGAACACAATTCCTTTATCCGGATCAAGACCGAGTGCAAGAAGCATAGCAAAAAGCTCATTTGTCTGCTTTCTGAGCTTCTGAGGGTCTTGCCTTACGGTGATTGAATGAAGATCCGCAACACCGTATATAGTATCAAACTCACGCTGAAAATCTGCCCAGCCTCGCATAGCGCCAAGATAGTTTCCAAGAGTGGGAACTGAAGTGGGCTGAATCAGCGATAAACTTCTTTTTCTTTTTTCCGCAACTTGTTCTGACATAATAATCAATCCGTCCTTTAACCTGTAATTTATTCAGATTATTTAATGAACTGCTCAGCAACTTCGCCCATAATTTTTACACCCTTTACAATATCATCATCACTTGGGGTGGAAAAATTAAGACGTATATAGCTGCATGGCGCAGTATCATCCGTCATAAAAGCACTGCCCGGCACAACTGCCACTTTTCTTTCAAGCAGCGCATTAACATATCCAAGCATATCAACATCATCAGGCAGTTTAGCCCATATAAAGAGACCGCCCTGCGGACGTACATAAGAAATAAATCCGCCGCAGTATTTATCAAGGCAGTCACACATCAGATTGAGCTTTCGCCTGTATATCTTTCTTATATTTTCTATATGCTTATCAACATCATATTCATCAAACCAGCGTGAAACTATCATCTGATTGAGAACACCTGTATGAACATCGGAAACCTGCTTACCTATTGTAAAAGCGCCCGCCGCTTTTTTAGGAATAACGGCATAAGCAACTCTTATTCCGGGGGCAAGTATCTTTGAAAATGAGCCTGCGTAGAACACGATACCCTCAGTATCAAGGCTCTTAATAGCGGGAACATCCTCGCCTGCTACACGCAGATTGCCGTATGGATTATCCTCCAGAATAACAAGGTCATTTTGGAGAGCAAGCTCATACATTCTTTTGCGCTTTTCAAGGCTCATTGTTGTGCCGCCGGGGTTTTGAAAATTGGGGATAGTATAAATAAATTTTGCCCCGGGATTTTCCTTAATAACCCTTTCAAGAGCGTCCATATTCATGCCGTCCTCATCAATGGGAACACCTGCAAGTTTGCATCCGTGTGAACGGAAACAGTTTAAAGAGCCTATGAAAGACGGCTCCTCGCAGATAACGGTATCCCCCTCGGAAGTGAGCACACGTGTGGTTATATCCATAACCTGCGTACCACCGGCAGTGATTATAACGACATCGTCATCCGTGCCGACATTCTCACGCCTTTTAAGCCATTCCTTAACGGTTTTGCGCAAAGGCTCATAACCCTCTGACACGCCGTAAACAAGGGCTGAAACAGGATTTTCACTGAGAATTTCAGCAGAAATCTTTTTAACCTCTTCACATGGAAAAGCGGCTGTATCAGGAGAACCTCCGGCAAAAGCTATCATACCGGGCTCATTTGTAACTTTGAGTATCTCCCTGACAGCAGACGGTTTAAGGCTGGCAAACTTTGATGATAAACTGTAACTCATTTTTCCTCACTTCAGAATTTCGTTTACAAATCTTTCACACGATTTACCGTCACAAAGAGGAACAAATCTTTTTCTGAAGGCGGCAAGCTTTTCATTGCCGCGGCACGCGCTTAAAACTGCCGGCGCAAGCTTATCAAAATCGGAAACGACCTCTCCGCAAGAGTAATCGGAATAGTCATAATAAAATCCCCTGCCGCCGTTGTAATCGCTCAGATCGGGAGCGTACAGCACGGCAGGATTGCCT
The DNA here is from genome assembly GCA_900547915.1 of uncultured Clostridium sp. Lineage (GTDB taxonomy): Bacteria > Bacillota > Clostridia > Oscillospirales > Acutalibacteraceae > Eubacterium_R. Next base: position 9,216 of record URIN01000012.1, read on the forward strand.
ATAACGGCGTTTTCAAATATAACGGAAGAATAGTCCGTAACAAGGACATCGGTAATAAACAGAATATCGTTTATTTCCCTTTCGTCCGAAAAATCGAAAACACGGTTTTCAAGTCCCTCGGGGACTGTAAATTTATCTTTTACAAACGGGTGCATTTTCAGGATAAGCACCCAGTCATCAGGCAGTGCGTTCATAAAATCAGGCACGCTGAAAAAGTTTTGCGGATAATATGCGTTATGCACATTTTCTCCTCTGAAAGTGGGAGCGAAAAGGCACACCTTTTTACCCTCAACAAGCGGCTCTCTGCCGTAAAGTCTCTGCTTTGCCGATTCGACATAGTCATCGTCAAAAAAGCAATCCGTTCTCGGGGTGCCTACGGGTTTTACCCTTGATTCATCAATACCGAACGCCTGAGCATATATTGGCACGATCTCGGGCGAGGAAACGATGGCATCAGTATAATTCTTATGTGTGATTGAATTCTTCTGAGCGCTGTCTCTACCATAGCCGAAGCGCTTAAAAGCGCCCATTGCGTGCCACACCTGTACGAGCTTCTGCCCCTGACGCAGGCGCAGGACATACACCAGTGGCTCATAATCATCAACAAGAATAAATTTGCTCTGTGCCATTTCGGCGGCAAGTTCATTCTGCGGTATCGGATTAAGAGCCGTAACGACCTTTATATTGAAATCAATGCCGTTTTTTTCTATGTAGTTTTTTATTGCCAGCAGGTTTCCGCCCAGTTTGCCCTTTGATGTTGAATACATAAGTATCTTTTTCCCGTCAAGCGGCAGTTTTTTTGCCTTTTCAAATTCGGCGGCAAAGCCCGCATACCTTGCCCTTTGCAGGTGTGGGTACAAAAGCGATTTAATTTTGCTCATTTTCGGTATCTTCTTTAATATCGTCTGTCTGAATATCTTTCACTGTATCAGCGTTTGAAGCGCTGCTCTGCGGTTCGGAAAATTCCACGTTTTCAACGTTATCTTCTGAAACTGCTTCAACCGTTTCATTATCGGTTTCTGCCTGTTTCTGATCATCATCGGGAATTTCATCTTCTATAACTCCGTAGTTATAACGCCCGTCATAGACGCCGCGGGCAAGTTCGTCAATGAGCTTGCCGTACTCTGCTGTGATAGAAGCAAAGCGCTTGTTTACATATGCTTTTTTGAAATTCTCTTCTTTTTCAGAGTTCGCACGCATTCCTGACGCTATGAAATCACATATTCCCTTTGCGTTTTTAGAATAAAGAGCGGGAATATCCGTCCAGAAATCAATATAAAATCCACGCTCGTCAATATATTTATCGCTGTCAAAGCAATAGATATATATTGGCAGATCTTTCAAAAGCGCCTCATAGATAACAGAGCTGTAATCAGTTACAACATAATCCGCAACGCACATGAAATCCATGGCGGTAAAGTTTTCACCCTCCGCCTTGTTCATACGCGAATCGGTATATATCTGTTCTTTATTCGAATCGACCACATGGTGTTTTACGATGAGGTTGAAATCGGAATAATTAACTTTATTTACAAGTTCCTCGGTTGCGTTTGCAAGCGCGTCTTTATCCTGCTGCGTATCACGGAAAGTCGGCGCATACAGGATATTTTTACGCCCGTTTGCAAGCTGAGGATATTTGCGAAGCACGTTGCCGCGCACTCTTTCGTTTTCCTCCGGGTCTGTAAGATAATCCATACGAGGAATGCCGATAGGAATAAACTTGCTGATCGGCTGACCGAATGCCTGAGCGAAAAACGGAACACACTCGTCTCCGCTTGCGGCTATATAGCTGTAATTATTATGCATTTTAAATGCTGACGCGGTCTTTGAGGATTTGCCGCCCTCTTTATCAAGCACGGATTTACCGAACTTTTTGAAAGCGCCAAGAGCGTGCCAGATCTGAATTATCTTTAAATCCCTTTTATGTTTAAGCATTGAAGCGAGTATGCAATAACCGTCCAACACAACTACTTTTGAAGTGGCAAGCGCTTTCATCTGGCGGAACATCTCGCCCACATACTTGACCTTTCCGCCGAAAGATGACGGAATCATCTTGCATAAAACAACAACCTGATACTGAGGATAATTTGTTTTTATTTCATTTATTAGATAGCGGAAATCCGTTGACGGCGTTTCGCTCTGGCGTGATATAAACGCAATTTTATTTTCTGTTTTTCTGCGCTTGTAAAAGGAATAGAAAAATCCCATTACAGCGCCGAATATTTTTGCAAAAACACCTATCACTTTTACACTTCCCGAAAATCAATTATTCATAAAGCGGATATTTTGCACAAATTTCAGCTACGCCGCTTCTGATATAATCCTTTTTATTATCGAAATCGGTGATCGCAAGATAAATATACTCTGCGATCTTCTCAAAATCTTCCTTCTGGAGACCTCTTGTTGTTGCGGCGGGAGTACCGATGCGCACGCCCGAAGTAACAAACGGTGAAAGAGGCTCATTTGGAACTGTATTCTTATTAAGGGTGATATGAACGTCATCAAGTCTTGCCTCAAGCTCTTTGCCTGTAACGCCCGTGCCAATAAGAGAAAGCAGAATAAGGTGGTTATCCGTGCCGCCTGAAACAAGATTAAGGCCTTTAGAGATAAGAGCGTCTGCAAGAGCCTTTGCATTATCAACTATTCTCTGCTGATATTCCTTGAACTCGGGCTTGAGAGCCTCTCCGAAGCATACAGCCTTGCCGGCGATAACGTGCATAAGCGGGCCGCCCTGGGTACCTGGGAATACTGCTGAATTAAGCTTTTTGATAAGATAAGGATTGTTGCAGAGGATGAGACCGCCTCTGGGGCCTCTTAATGTTTTATGAGTAGTTGTTGTAACAACATCAGCATAAGGAACAGGGTTCTGGTGAAGGCCTGCCGCAACAAGACCTGCGATATGAGCCATATCTACCATAAACATTGCGCCGTTTGCGTGAGCTATATCGGCCATTGTTTTGAAATCTATTGCACGGGGATATGCTGACGCACCTGCAACGATGAGTTTTGGCTTAACCTTATTTACCTGCTTTGCGAAAGCATCAAGATCAATAAAACCGTCATCATTTACGCCGTAAGGAACGAAATTAAAATATTTTCCGCTGATATTGGCTGGTGAACCGTGAGTAAGATGGCCACCGTTGTCAAGGCTCATACCCATAACGGTATCGCCCGGCTTAAGGAGCGCAAGATAAACAGCTGTGTTTGCCTGAGCACCTGAATGTGCCTGAACATTGGCATAATTTGCGCCAAAAAGTTCGCAGGCTCTTTTTATAGCAATATTTTCAACTATATCAACATACTGGCAGCCGCCGTAATAACGTTTTCCAGGAAGTCCCTCAGCATACTTATTTGTGAGCACACTGCCCATTGCTGCCATAACCTGCGGGGAAACGAGGTTTTCGGAAGCGATAAGCTCTATATTCTCTCTCTGACGCTGAAGTTCAAGCGCCATAGCGTCTGCAACTTCCTTGTCTGTTTCAGCTACCTTTGCTATTGAATCATAGTACTGTCTCTTATACACATCTCCGAGCCCACGAGACGGACTCCTATC
>URIN01000013.1 GCA_900547915.1 uncultured Clostridium sp.
CGTATATCTTTTTTAATTCGTCGCTCAGCTCATAGCTGATATTGTTTTCAGTACACCATTCCTCAAGCTTTTTAAGAATAAACCTATCTCCGAATTCAGTAAGACCTTCTTTAAGCTCAGGGTAAGCATTGAAATATTTCCAAAATGTTTCAATGAAATCATCTGAGTGAACTTTTTGAAGGATACCGTTTAATTTTGCAGAGCCGCGAAACTTTACAAACGCACGCATTACTTCCTCATTGCTAACAGTAATAAAAGGAATCAGACCAAGAGAAACGTAATAGGCAGTTTGACCTATATTCTCAGGCTTATCGAGCTCATCAAGCTCAGAAATGTTTTTTATTGTATAATCTGCGTATGAAAACCAGTATTCAGATGAACCTCCGCCACATTTCTGAAGCAGTACATCATCAATAATAAGTGTCATGTTGTGTGAAACTCCCGATTAACCAATTGAATTAAGCAAGCCGCCCTTTGCGATAATGTTCTGAATGAACTCTGGGAAAGGCTGAGCCTGGAATGTTTTTCCGAGGGTAACATCAGTGATGACACCCGTATTGAAATCGACTTCAACAGTATCACCATTTTGTATTTCTTTTGCAGCCTCGTCACATTCAAGAATTGCAAGTCCGATATTGATTGCGTTCCTATAAAAAATACGCGCGAAAGTCGATGCTATTACACACGAAACGCCGCTTGCCTTTATAGCAATAGGAGCATGCTCTCTTGAAGAGCCGCAACCAAAATTGGCGCCGGCAACCATAATATCGCCGGGTTTTACATTATTTACAAAATTCTTGTCTATATCCTCCATACAATGGGAAGCAAGCCAAGCATCGTCACTCTTATTAAGATAGCGAGCGGGAATGATTACGTCAGTATCAACATTGTCACCAAATTTATGTACAGTGCCTTTAGCTTTATCCATCACAAAAACCTCCTTAAATTTTGGCAGGGTCGGCAATATAGCCGGCAACAGCGGAAGCTGCGGCTACTGCCGGAGAAGCAAGATAAATCTCTGATTCCGTATGACCCATTCTGCCTACAAAGTTTCTGTTTGAAGTTGAAACTGCTTTTTCACCTTTTGCAAGTATACCCATATGGCCGCCTAGACAGGGACCGCAGGTAGGTGTTGAAACAATAGCGCCAGCCTCAATAAATATTTGAGCAAGTCCTTCCTTGATGCAGTCAAGATAAATCTGCTGCGTTGCCGGAATAACAATAACACGAACGCCGTCTGCAACTTTTCTGCCCTTAAGGATAGAAGCCGCCATACGCATATCTTCCATTCTGCCGTTTGTGCAGGAGCCGATAACGACCTGATCAATTTTGATCTCAGGCACTTCGTCAATTGTCTTTGTGTTTTCAGGAAGGTGCGGGAAAGCAACTGTGGGTCTGAGAGTGCTCAGATCAACTGTGATTGTGCTTTCATACTCCGCGTCATCGTCAGCCTCATATACTTTATACGGGCGTTCAGATCTGCCCTCTACATAAGCGAGTGTAACATCATCAACAGGGAAAATACCGTTTTTGGCACCGCATTCAATAGCCATATTTGAAATGGTAAGGCGGTCATCCATAGAGAGATTTTTCACGCCGTCTCCGGTGAACTCAAGGCTCTTGTAAAGAGCGCCGTCAACACCGATTCTGCCGATTATATCAAGGATAACGTCTTTTCCGCAAATATATTCGGGCTTTTCGCCTGTGATTACAACTTTAATTGCCGCAGGAACTTTGAACCAAGCCATGCCTGTGATCATGCCTGCCGCCATATCTGTTGAGCCGACACCTGTTGAGAAAGCGCCGAGTGCGCCGTATGTACATGTATGGCTGTCCGCACCGATAATGCAATCACCGCATGTAACTATTCCCTGCTCAGGCAGAAGAGCATGCTCTATACCCATTTTACCAACGTCATAATAATGAAGTATGCCGTGGCGAGAAGCAAACTCTCTTACCTGCTTACAGTTCTGTGCAGACTGTATGTCCTTGTTAGGAGTGAAATGGTCCATAACAAGGGAAATTCTTGTTTTATCAAATACTTTATCCTTGCCGAACTTCTCCATAACATTGATTGCCACGGGAGAAGTAACATCGTTTCCGAGCACCATATCAAGCTTTGCGTTGATAAGCTGACCGGCAGTTACACTTTCAAGTCCTGCGTGGTCTGCAAGGATCTTTTGAGTCATTGTCATTCCCATATTTATCACCTATGTACTGAATAATTATTAAGCCTAAAAACGGCAATATGAAATTAAAGGTCTTCAGAAAAAGACTCTGAACCTCTTTCAAGTGAAGTTTCACCTGTTCTTGCCATTTCAATAATACCAAAATCGGAAACAGCGCCGATGAATTCGTCTATAGTGTTAGGTCTTCCTGTAAGCTCCAAAGTAAAACTTTCAAGAGTTACATCGACTATTCTTGCACCGTATTTTCTGTTTATCTCAAGAAGAGCGTTTTTAGTTTCAATACCTTTTGCTCTTACTTTTATGAGCAGCAGCTCTGATGAAACAGAATTTTTTTCAGTAAGAAGCTCAACTTTTTTAACTATTTCAAGCTTTAAAAGCTGCATTTCAATCTGACGTGCCATATCTGCATCGGTTTCAGAAACAACTGTCATACGTGAAAAGGCAGGGTCTTCCGTTTCACTAACGGTTAATGAATTGATATTATATCCTCTTCTGCTGAAAAGGCTTGCAACACGCTGCAAAACACCGCTCTGGTTATCTACAAGAACAGAAAAAGTAAGTTTTTCAGTCATTTCTCACACTCTCCTCATCAATTGAAATTCATAATAATATCGTCTGAAGAGCCGCCGGGCGGAATCATAGGCAATACATTTGAATCCGGAGAAATTCGGCAGTCAACAAGTACAGGACCATTATAAGAAAGTGCTTCTTTTACAACACTTTCAATCTGTCCGTTTTCTTCAATACGCATTCCTTTTACACCGAAAGCTTCCGCAACCTTTACAAAATCAGTCTGTCTATGAGGATCTGTATCAGCAAAACGATTGCCATAAAACAGTTTCTGCCACTGACGTACCATTCCGAGTACCTGGTTATTCATTATGAACATAGTAACAGGAATATTATATGAAGCCATTGTGGCAAGCTCGTTAAGATTCATATGGAAGCCGCCGTCACCTGCAAAAAGTACTACTCTCTGCTGCGGGCATCCGAAAGCAGCGCCCATAGCAGCGCCCATAGAATAACCCATAGTTCCGAGGCCGCCGCTTGTAAGAAGCGTGCGTGGCTGACGGAATTTATAGAACTGAGCTGCCCAAAGCTGGTGCTGACCTACATCTGTAACAACGATAGTGTCATCAGGTGTATTTTCGTCAACGCACTCTATAAGGGTCTGCGGATTTACGTATTCTTCTATCTGATTTTGAACGAATGGACGTTTCCAGCTGTTTATCTCAGCTTTCCACTCATCGTGTTTGCTCTTTTCGAGTGCCTTTGTGAGAAGCGGAAGAACCTCTTTAAGGTCGCCTCTCAGATGGCAGTCTGAATGAACGTTTTTATCCATTTCCGCAGGATCAATGTCAATATGTATAACATCTGCTTTTGGAGCAAATTTAAGTCTGTTGCCGGCAACTCTGTCTGAGAATCTTGCGCCGCAGGCAATAAGGAGATCACACTGAGAAGCGGCTTTGTTGGATTCAAATCTGCCGTGCATACCGATAAGACCTACATAGAGTTCATGCTGATGATCGAACGCACCGAGACCCATAAGAGAGGATACAACAGGGCAATCAAGCTTTTCAGCAAACTCTTTTATCTCTTTACTGCAGTTTGATGAGATAGCACCGCCACCAAGATAAATAAGCGGCTTTTTGCTGTTTTGAAGCAATTCAACTGCACGGTTTATAGACTTATTTTTTGGATGAACAGGCTCGTCTGGAAGCTGCTTCGGAACAGGATAATACTCGCACTTTGCTGCTGTAATATCCTTTGGAATATCAACAAGGACAGGGCCTTTTCTTCCGCTTATGGCAATTCTGAAAGCGCTTCTGAGGCAATCAGCAAGTTCCTCGATATTACGCACCATAAAGTTATGTTTTGTTATAGGCATCGTTATGCCTTTAATATCAACTTCCTGGAATGAATCTCTGCCAATCATTGAAGTACCTACATTACAGGTTATGGCAACCATAGGAATTGAATCCATATAAGCAGTTGCTATACCTGTTACAAGGTTTGTTGAACCGGGGCCAGATGTTGCAAAGCACACGCCTACTTTACCCGTTGCCCTTGCATAGCCGTCTGCCGCATGAGACGCGCCCTGCTCGTGAGCCGTTAGGATATGCTTAAAGGTATCTCCGTATTTATACAACTCGTCGAATATATTAAGAATTGTGCCTCCTGGATAGCCGAAAACAGTGTCAACACCCTGTTCTTTAAGAACCTCAAGAACTATCTGAGAGCCGTTTAATTCCATAATAATCCCTCCGTTTTCACCTTTTAAAAATATTTATAGATATTTTAGTATTTTTACGCGGTAAAGTCAAGGCATATTTTTACCCAAAAAGGCAGCTGTCCAAATAAAAAATGAAAAAAGAAAAAGCGCCGCAAATTTGCCTTGCCAAATTAAATTCTGTGTTATATACTATATAGATGATTGATTTGATGATATTAGATATTAAGGAGATATTTAAATGAAACTGGGTATTGTGGGACTTCCCAATGTAGGAAAAAGCACACTTTTCAACGCTATAACCAACGCAGGTGCGCAGAGCGCAAACTACCCTTTCTGCACTATTGAGCCTAATGTGGGAATGGTAAGCGTTCCTGACGAAAGACTGGACAAGCTTGCAGAAATGTATGAGCCTGACAAATTCACCCCCGCATCAATTGAATTTGTAGACATTGCGGGACTTGTAAAAGGTGCAAGCAAAGGCGAAGGTCTCGGAAACAAGTTTTTGAGTCACATTCGTGAAGTTGACGCTGTTATTCACGTTGTACGCTGCTTTGAAAATGATGATATCACGCACGTTGACGGCAGTATAGACCCGAAAAGGGACATCGAAACGATTAATCTGGAACTGATACTTTCAGACCTTGATATACTTAACCGCAGAATAGACAGCAGAAAGAAAGCCATGAAGGGCGACAAGACAATAGCTCCCGAAGTAGAATTTCTTGAAAGGCTTTACAGTGAAATGGAGGGCGGAAAAACTGCAAGAAGCTGTGAGATTTCCGAGGACGAGAGTGAATATCTAAAAGAGGTTTCCCTGCTGACAATAAAGCCCGTTATCTATGCCTGCAATATGAGCGATGAAGATTTTGCGAACGGCATTGAGAATAACAAAAACTACAACACCGTTAAGGAAATAGCTTCAGAGGAAGGCGCCGAAACACTTGCAATCTGTGCTGAAACAGAAGCGGAGATAGCCACTCTTGACGAAGAAGACAAGAAGATGTTTCTTGCTGATCTAGGACTTGAAAAGAGCGGACTTGACAGACTTATTCAAAAAAGTTACAGCCTGCTCGGACTTATCTCTTTTCTCACTGCCGGTAAAAAGGAAGTGCGTGCCTGGACTATTAAGAAAGGCACAAAGGCTCCTCAGGCAGCAGGCAAGATCCACAGCGATTTTGAACGTGGATTCATAAGAGCAGAAGTAGTTTCTTTTGATGATCTTATGGCAAACGGTTCAATGAACGCCTGCAAAGAAAAAGGGCTTGTAAGAAGCGAAGGCAAAGAATATGTTATGCAGGACGGAGATATAGTTGAGTTTAGATTCAACGTATAATTCGTGATAATACCAAGATAAAACAGTTTACTTGACAATATCTTGACAATGTTAACATATTGTTATATTATATGATTAGGTAAGCTGGAGGATTTTATGGAAAGATTTAGCAACTTAAGTGAATCGGACATACTTTTGCTTGCCAAGGAAGGAGATAGTGAGGCAATAGACTTCATTATCAAAAAATACAAGTATATAGCGGTCAAAACAGCATCAGGATGGACTAACGCCGCAATAGAACCCGAAGACCTTATGCAGGAAGGGATGATAGGTCTGCTGGCTGCTGTGAAATCTTATGACAAAGAAAGAGGTATCCCCTTTCTTTCATACGCTTATACCTGTGTGTACAACTCAATAAAAACGGCGCTTCGCAAAGTGAACAGACAAAAGGATATTCCTATAAATGATGTTGTTCCGTTTGAAAAGGAGTTTGTTGACGGGAAAATAAATTCCTTAAGTGCCGAAGATTCTTTCCTTGCCGGGGAAAGCGTATCTTTGTTATTACAGCAGCTTGACAAAAGCCTTTCAAAGCTGGAAAACAGTGTGCTCAGATTGTTTCTTGTTGGCTGCAGTTACAACGAAATCGCCCGAAAACTTAACAAAAGTCCCAAAGCGATAGATAATGCTTTACAGCGTATAAGAAAGAAACTTAGAGAAGTTTCCTTCTGACTCAAATCCCGTACGCCCGCAAAGGCAAATATTTTTTAAGAGGTAAAAATTATGTACGAAGACAAAACTTTAATCTGCAAAGATTGCGGTAAAGAATTCATTTTCACCGCAGGCGAACAGGAATTTTACGCTGAAAAAGGCTTTGAAAACGAACCTGTAAGATGCAAGGAATGCAGAGCAGCAAAGAAAGCGGCAATCAAAGCTTCTCGTGTTATGCACGATGCAGTATGCGCAAACTGCGGTGCTGAATGCAAAGTGCCGTTTGAGCCGAAAGATGACCGCCCTGTTTATTGCAGCGAGTGCTTTGCAAAACTTCAGGAGGAAGGTTCACTTTAATGTGAATTTCCTACAAAAAAAGGTTTCCGAAAATATCGGAAACCTTTTATTTTTTATTATTTTATTTTCGTTTCGCAATAAACGCAGCGGTAAGTGCCTTTATCATCTGTAAGAGCAAATTCGTATTTTACGCCGTCCTCAACATTTGAGATACAGCGAGGGTTCGGGCATTTTGCCACATTCACAATACGTTTCGGCGGAGTAAGTGTTTTTTTGCTTGCCACACCGTCTTTAATAATATTTACGGTAATGTTTTTATCTATAAAAGCAAGCACGTCAAGGTCAAGATCAATAAGTTCGTTTACCTTGATTATATCCTTTACACCGAGTTTTTCACTCTTTGCATTCTGTATAATGGCAACCTGGCATTTTTCCTTTGAAAGGCCGAGCGCCTCATAAACTTTCATTCCGCTGCCTGCGGTAATATGATCAAGAACATATCCGTTTTCAATCTTATCTATTTTCATCAGTCAAGTTCACCCGCCCATCTGAGTAATGTAATAATAAGCGCCATTCTTATGTATTTACCGTTGAGCACCTGATCAAAATATTTAGCCCTTGGGTCTGCATCAACCTCGCGTGCAATTTCATTTACCCTCGGCAGCGGGTGCATAATAGTTAAATCTTTCTTTGCGTTTTTAAGTTTATCCAAATCAAGAATAAACGCATCCTTATGTTTCAGATACTCATCTTCTGAGAAAAATCTTTCTCTCTGAACACGGGTCATATAAAGGATGTCAAGCTCAGGCATAACATCTTCCATCTTCTCTACCACGCTGTATTCAATACCGTTTGCAACAAGATAATCGGTAATGATGTAATCAGGCACTGAGAGCTCTTTGGGAGAGATAAGAACGAATTTTATATTCTTATACCTGCTCATTGCCTTTACAAGGCTGTGAACAGTTCTGCCAAATTTAAGATCCCCGCAGAGACCTATTGTAAGATTTTCAAATGAGCCTTTTTCTCTGTGGATAGTGAGCAAATCAGCCATAGTCTGTGTTGGGTGACTGTGTCCGCCGTCACCCGCATTTATAACAGGCACAAGAGAAGTAAATGTGGCAACTTTCGGCGCGCCCTCAATAGGATGGCGCATTGCTATAATATCAGCATAGCAGGAAACCACTCTTATAGTATCTTCTACCGTTTCGCCTTTTGAAGCGGATGATGAGTTTGCCTCGGAAAATCCGAGCACGCTGCCGCCCAGTTCAAGCATAGCAGCCTCAAACGAAAGTCTTGTCCTTGTACTTGGCTCAAAAAACAGAGTTGCAAGTTTTTTGCCTTCGCAGACTTTTGCGTATTTCTTTTTATTAGCAATAATGTCATCTGCAAGAGCAATGATTTCATTTATCTCGCTAACGGATAAATCAGTTGTGTCAAGTAAATGCCGCATATTATTTACCTTAACCTTTCTGCCCGCTTTTAAAATTTATATCAGCGCATACGCTTCTGCGGGAAAACAAAGCGCACATCGCAATTCAGCCGCGCGGAGAAGTATACCCTGCGGCATAAATCCGTTTATTATTCCTCAGCGCCGTAAGTTTTGAGATAATTCTTTATGCGCTCAACGTGCTCACGGTTACTTTCGTCTTCCTCAAGATATTCAATAATATCGTATACATCAACAATTGAATATACGGGGAAGCCGTATTCCTCGCCTACTTCGGCAATAGCTGATTTTGAAGTCTGGCCTTTTTCTTTTCTGTCCACCATAACGAAAACGGCGGCAACCTTAGTGTCCTTAATCTTAGAAAGGATAGCCATGCTTTCTCTTATTGCAGTGCCTGCGGTAACTACGTCTTCAACAATAACTATCTCTTCGCCGGCCTTGGGTACATAGCCTACGAAAACTCCGCCTTCACCGTGGTCTTTCTCTTCTTTTCTGTTAAAGAAGAAAGGCACGTCAAGACCGTGCTGTGCAAGCGCAACGGCTGCTGATACAGAAATCGGAATACCTTTATAAGCAGGGCCGTAGAGCACAGCTTTTTTACTGCCGAGCTTATCAAAATAAGCCTTGGCATAAAACTCGCCGAGTTTCTGAATCTGGGCGCCTGTTTTTATATCGCCGGCATTTATAAAATAAGGTATCTTTCTGCCACTCTTTGCGGTGAAATCACCGAATTTAAGAACTCCTGCGTCTTCAAGAAACTTTATAAATTCCTTTTTATAACCTTCCATATTTATTCTCCTTAACCTACAAACTCTTCAACACAGCGGCGGTATGCTGCAACAGGGTCGGCTGCCTGCGTGATAGGTCTGCCGACTACTATATAATCCGAGCCTATCTCTTTTGCTTTTTCAGGCGTTGTAACACGAACCTGGTCTCCTACTTCGCCGTCTGCAAATCTAACACCAGGTGTAACGGTCATAAACTCTTTGCCGCAGGCATCTTTAACCATACCTGCCTCAAGCGGAGAGCAAACAACGCCGTCAAGCCCTGCCTCTTTTGCATTCTGAGCATATTTAACTATTGTATCATTAATAGAAGCGTTGATAAGAAGCTCGTTTTGCATTCTCTGCTCGCTTGTTGACGTAAGCTGTGTTACTGCAATAAGCACAGGTCTTGTGCCGTCCTCACGTGTAAGGCCCTCAACAGCGGCTTTCATCATTTCAATAGTTCCTGCAGCGTGAAGATTTGTCATATCAACATCAAGATCACGCAGAACGCTCATAGCTTTTTTAACGGTATTCGGAATATCGTGAAGTTTCAAATCAAGGAATATTTTATGACCCCTTGCTTTTATTTCACGAACGATTGACGGACCCTCCGCATAGAAAAGCTCCATTCCGATTTTTACGAAAGGCTTTTCATCGGTAAACTTGTCCAGAAAATCGAATGTTGCCTTTTTGCTGTTAAAATCACAGGCAATAATTACGTCTTTTCCCATTAATCCACCACTCCTATAATATCGCTTATTTTTTCAATGCCGAGGCTCTCACAAAGCAACGGCAGTTCTTCTATTATCTTTTTGCAGGCAAACGGGTCAACAAGATTTGCCGCACCTACCTGCACGGCGGTAGCTCCCGCCATCATCATCTCAATAACATCGTGCGCGCTGGAAACGCCGCCGCAGCCCATAACAGGAATACTGCAAGCTTTTGATACCTGATACACCATTCTGACTGCTACGGGGAAAACAGCTTTTCCTGAAAAGCCGCCCATTTTATTAGCTATTACGGCAGCACGGCGCTTTACGTCAATACGCATACCGAGAAGCGTATTTATAAGGCATATTCCGTCCGCTCCGGCCTCCTCACACGCTTTTGCAATGGAAACAATATCCGTAACATTGGGCGAAAGCTTGATAACAACGGGCTTTGTAGTTACTGCCTTTACCGCCTTGGTAACTTCCGCTGCGCACGCAGGGTCTGTGCCAAAGCTCATTCCGCCGCCGTGAACATTGGGACAGCTTACATTGACCTCAAGCATTCCGACCTGCTCCTGCTTATCAAGAAGCGAACAGGTGTAAGCGTAATCGTCAACCGAAAAGCCGCTTACATTGGCAATAACCTTTTTGCTGAAATATTTTTTCATCTCGGGAAGTTCGTGCTCAATTACGTGCTCCACGCCTGGGTTTTGCAGTCCTACGGCATTTATCATACCGTCTGAACACTCCGCTATTCTCGGCGTGGGATTGCCGAAACGCGGTTCTTTTGTTGTGCCCTTAAAAGAGAACGAACCGAGAATATTTATATCATAAAAATCCTTAAACTCATTGCCGAAGCCGAAAGTGCCGCTTGCGGGAACAACAGGATTATCCATCTGCATGCCGCAGAGATTCACGGAAAGATCTACCATACTATCTCCTCCCTGTAAAGCACGGGGCCGTCTTTGCAAATACGCTTGCTGCCGTACTTGGTTTTGCAGGAACATCCCATGCAGGCTCCGAAGCCACAGCCCATACGCTCCTCAAAACTGTACTGACCCGAAGTTTTTACTTTACTTTCTATTGCCCTGAACATCGGCATTGGGCCGCAGGTGTAAAAATAATCGTAATCATCGGGCATAGCGTCTGTGACAAATCCTTTTACACCGTAAGAGCCGTCTGCGGTGGCAATGATGACGGGAACTCCGAGAGCCTTGAACTCGTCCTCATAAAATATCTCTTCCTTTTTATTGAAACCGAGCACAACAACGGGCTTCTGACCGTCATTAAGAAGACATTTTGTAAGATTATAAAGCGGCGGCACGCCAACTCCTCCGCCTATTACAAGCGGCTTTTTTGACTTTGATATATCATAGCCGTTTCCGAGACCTGTAAGGCAGTCCAGGCTTTCGCCTGCCTTGAGCTGAGACATCTGAGCTGTTCCCTCGCCTACCACCTTATAGATGATAAGTATCTGCGTGTCGTTATAATCGCACACGGATATGGGGCGGCGCAGGTACTTGCCGTCAAGCTTTATATTTATAAACTGACCCGGAGCTGTTATATACTGTGTGTCACCCTCAAGGCGCATTTCGTATACATCGGCTGTGAGCTGTTTATTGGATAAAATTTTATAAACACTGTTTTTATACATAGATTTTACTCCGCGTCTATGGTTGATACTCCGAGTGTTATCTCCTCGAGTACATCAAGAAGCACCTTGACTGTATCAAGAGAAGTGAACATTGTAACATTATTTTCTACTGCTGCGCGGCGTATCTCAGAGCCGTCTGAATGGCTGTCGCCGTGGCTAACGTCAATAGTGTTGATTACATATGAGATATGACCCTGTCTGAGTGCCTTGAGTATCTCATCACTGTCGTCCTCAGTAAGTTTAGCACGCACACGTGTGCGAATACCGTGCTTTTTAAGGAATTTAGCGGTACCCTCTGTTGCCTCAATATTGAACCCAAGGTCATAGAAACGCTGAATGAGAGGAAGTGCGGCAGCTTTATCATTATCTGCAATTGTAACAAGAACGGTGCCATAGTTTGAAACATTCATTCCGCTTGCCTGTATTGCCTTATAAAGCGCACGGGTAAGAGATTTGTCGTAACCGATTGCTTCACCTGTTGACTTCATTTCGGGTGAGAGATATGTATCCATACCCTTAAGCTTTGAGAATGAGAATGCAGGAGCTTTTACATACCAACGATTCTTTTCTTTGGGATATACTTCTGTTATGCCCTGATCTTTAAGGCTGTGACCTAAGATAACTCTTGTTGCTATATCCGCCATCGGAATTGAAGTTGCCTTTGAAAGGAAAGGAACTGTTCTTGAAGAACGCGGATTTACTTCGATTACATAGACATCATCGTTTGAATCGGCAATAAACTGAATATTGAAGAGACCTACAATATTAATTGCCTTTCCGAGTTTTACGGTATAATCTATAATCTTATCCTTTACAGCCTGTGAAACTGAGAACGTGGGGTAAATTGAGATAGAGTCACCGCTGTGAACACCTGTTCTCTCAACGTGCTCCATAATGCCGGGAACAAACACATCTTTTCCGTCACATATTGCGTCTACCTCAAGTTCCTTGCCCATAATATATTTATCAACAAGTACAGGCTGTTCCGTATTAATCTCAACAGCCGTCTGGAGATAATGGCGCAGGCTCTCCTCGTTTGCAACTATCTGCATAGCTCTGCCTCCGAGAACGAATGACGGACGAACAAGAACGGGATAACCTATGCTTTCAGCTACTCTTACGCCCTCTTCAATATCCTGTCTCTTATACACATCTCCGAGCCCACGAGACGGACTCCTATCT
>URIN01000014.1 GCA_900547915.1 uncultured Clostridium sp.
TAGGAGTCCGTCTCGTGGGCTCGGAGATGTGTATAAGAGACAGCCGGTAACGCCGACACCTACCTCGCTCTGTGCGGTTTTTGCAACGCCTGACGCCATTTCACGGGCAACCTGTTCTGAAACTACGCCGTAATCGGTTATTGTTTCCTTTCTAACGCCAAGATAATGCATTTTTGCTTCATTTGAGTATGTTACAAAAGAAACATCCAGAACCTTGGAAGCGTCCGCCACACTAACGAGAGCGCCGCTGCAAAGGCCTCCTGTGCAACTTTCAGCAAAGGATATATGAAAACCTCTTCTGATAAGTTTAGCAACAGCCTTTTCATAAAGCGATATATCTTTAAACATACTTAATAACCTCACTGAGTTTTTCTATAACAGGAACATCGGGACGAAGATCCCTGTTTTTAAACCAGCCCCAATTCATGCGCAAGGCATTCATTCCCGCAGAAAGAGCGCCCTGAATATCATTTACAGGGTGATCTCCAACATAAAGGCATTCCCCTGTTTCAAGGCCAAGTTTCTTAGCTGTATATTCAAAAATCTGCGGCTGAGGCTTTGCAAATTCAAGATCTCCTGAAACCACAAGAATATCACAATACGGCAAAAGACCGCTGTTATCCATTTTTGTATGCTGCAAAACAGACGGGCCGTTTGTAATAACGCCCGTTTTAATTCCGCGGCTTCTGAGCTCCTTAAGAAGCGGAACAGCGTCATCAAAAATGACATTGAAAAAGCCGAACTTTTCATCATAATGACGCGCAAGTACCTCAGCGCCCGGTGAATTTTTCCAGCACCACAAGTCAATAAGTTCGCCAAACCATTTTACACGGTTGACATAGCCGCCGTTGCCGGTCTCTATCATATCATTTTTTCTCTTAGCGGCATCTTCTTCCGAAATGCCTGGGAAAAACTCCTGCAAAAAAGCGTCTGCATAGCGGTCAAACGCGGCAGTTCTGTCCTGCAGGGTTTCATCAAAATCAAATAATACTGCTTTTATCATAATCAAGTTGCTTCTTTAATTCATCAACATTTTTGAATAATTTTTCAGGGCGCAGATAATTCACAAGCTCCACTGTGATCTCCTTGCCGTACAGATCACCGCTGAAATCAAAAATATGTGTTTCTGACAGCGGTTCCTCAACACGCCATGTGGGGCGGTTGCCTATATTTGTAAACGCCTTATAGGATTTATTATCTATCAGTACACGGCTTTCGTATACACCGAAATGCGGCACGATAAGACCTTTTGGGAGGTGCTGATTTATTGTGGGAAATCCTATAGTTCTGCCGCGCTGATCTCCCCCAATTACAGGCGCCTCAAAGGTGAAGTTATAGCCGAGCATTTCATTTGCGGCATTTATTCGGCCCTCGCTTACCGCTTTTCTGATACGTGTTGAACTTATAGGCTTTCCTTCAAAATCCTGAGCATCTAGTATACGAACCCATACACCGCGCTTTTCAAGATATTTTCTCATATCAAGCGCAGACCATGAGGCGTTTTTGCCGAAGCGGAAATTAAATCCGCACAGAACTATACCTGCGTTAAATCTGCCGAGGATAATATCATTTATGAACTCCTCGCCCGTCATATTCTTTATTTCTTCAAAATCAGCGAAAACAGCGTTTGGCCAGCGCTTTTGAAACAGGCTTTTCTGAAGGAGTGAGAACTTGTTATTCACACAGTAAATAACAACATTGTCCGCGCCTGTTACAACGGTTTTATGAGCAAGATGCATACCGTCAAAATCGCCGAGAGCAACCGCTGAATCACTTTTTAATTTTTCGTAATCATTCATATTGTTATTCTACATACACACGTTTTACCAAGAGTTCGCTTTCGCCGACTTCACCGAGCCCGAGGAATTCAGCAGAAGGTGAATACACACGCACAAGTGCCCCCTGGGGTGGCTTTTTTCTTATGCGCTCAAGATCAAGCGAGCCTCCGTTTTTAAACCTGACGCTCTGCGCCGGGCTTACGGTTATTTTTTCATAATCCGAAAGAACTTTGTCAACAGGAATTAGATATTGTGTAATTCCGTTTTCGTTCTTTACCAAAGCACTTAGCTGAGACACTGTTATACAGTCTTTGAGTGTAAACCCATAGGCATAAGTACGCTCAAGCGCCGTCATTACAGCTCCGCAGCCAAGAGCGGAACCCAGATCATCAATAAGAGTTCTGATATAGGTGCCCTTTGAACAGAGCACATCTATTTCATACTCATTTCTGCTTTCATCAGCCGACACCAATTCAATACTTCTGATAATTACCTGCCTTGACGGACGTTCCACATTTTCACCCTGCCTTGCAAGCTCATACAGTCTTTTCCCGCCAACCGAAACGGCAGAATACATAGGCGGAACCTGTGTGATTTCACCCTTAAAACTTTCAAGAGCCTTTGCAACATCAGCAGCTGCACAGTTAACTGGGTTTTCACCCGTTACATTACCCGTAATATCAAGAGTATCAGTAGTCTTTCCTAGCAAAAAGCGGGCGCGGTAACCCTTATCGCTTCCCGGATAATAATCAAGGAACCTTGTTGCACCGCCCAGCATCACGGGCAAAACACCCGTAGCAAGCGGATCAAGAGTGCCCATATGACCGCACTTTTTCTGAGCCGTGATACGTCTGATTTCAGCGCAGACGGAAAAAGAAGTTCTTCCCTGCTCCTTATTTATACAGATAATACCCGTCATCCGAGTATCTCCGAGCATTTTTCAACTATGCACTTTCTGGCTTCCTCAACGGAACAATCAAGACGGCAGGCAGCAGCCTGAGCATGGCCGCCTCCGCCAAAGAATTTGGCAAGTTCCGCAGCATTTACACTTTCATAAGTGCGCAGTGAAGCTTTGCAAGTCTTATCTTTCTTTTCTCTGATAGTTATACCTATCTCAACGCCCTCTATCTGTCTTGTGAGCGGGGCAAGCGCCTCTGTTTCCTGCTCGTTTGAGCCTGTTTTTTCATACATCTCCTGAGTAACCGTCATGACAGCAACTCTTTCATTGCAGTAAAGCTTAAGGCTGTCAAACGCAAGTCTTTCAAGTCTTACATAAGTCTTTGTTTTGGTCTCAAACATTTTTCTGTTTATAAGGCCGCTGTTTGCGCCGAGATCAATAAGTGTTGCCGCAATGCGATATGAATGTGAAGTGGTAGACGCATATCTGAAACAACCGGTATCAGTAGATATTCCGGTATAAAGGCAGTCTGCTATTTTATTATCTATTTCGGCACCCAGCTCATTAATAACATCATAAACAATCTCACAGGCTGCAGGAGCATCCCTAAGCAACAGATCATGAGCATATTCAGTATTAGTCATATGATGGTCAATGCAAAGATCTATTTTTCCCGAATATATATTCTGAATTCCGCCAAGAAGATTTTCCGTTGCAACATCGACAGAAACAATATATTTCTCCTCAAACTCCGGAACATCAATGTCTTCATATAGATAACTATATTTATGCGGTATCTCATCGTCATTAATTACTCTTGCTTTTTTTCCGAGCTTGAGCAGCGCGCGCAAAAGCGCAAAGCCGCTGCCAAGGGTATCCCCGTCCGGATGAGCATGGGTAAGAATCAGAATATTATCGTGCTGCTGCAACAGCGCGGCACATTCCTTAACATCAATTCTCATGTGAAGTATCCTTTAATTTCTCAAAAATTTCCATTCCCTTTTGAATGGAATCATCAGCAACAAAGGAAAGCTCAGGTGCTTTTCTCAGGTGGAGATTGTTGCCGAGCTCGCGGCGCAGATAGCCGGCGGCACTCGTCAGCCCTCTGCAAGCCTCTTTTGCGTCATCAATTCCGTTCATAGAACTTACATACGCCTTTGCATATCCCAGATCGTTGGAAACCTTTACATTTACAACGGTGAGCATTTTGCCCGCTACACGCGGGTCTTTTAGCTCACGCATAAGAGATATGAGCTCACGGCGTATATCCTCGGAAATTCTGTCTATACGATAACCTGCCATAATCAATCCCTGTATTCTTCAACTACATAGCATTCAAAGACATCGCCGGGTTTGATATCGTTCCAGTTTTCAAGTGAAATACCACACTCGTAACCTGATGAAACCTCTTTGACATCGTCCTTGAAACGCTTAAGGTTTTTAATAGGTGTATCTGCAATCTGTTTGCCGTCTCTGATAACACGCACTTTGCCCTGACGGCGTACATTACCGCTTGTTACAATTGAACCTGCGATTGAGCCAACACTTGAAACAGTATAAACTTCCCTTACTTCAGCTGTGCCGGTATCAACATCACGGTATTTAACAGAACGCATTCCGCGCATTGCTGACTCAACATCCTCAATAAGATCGTAAATAATGCTGTACTGTTTTACGTCAATTCCGTCCCTTGCGGCATTCTCGGCAGCATCCGGCTCAACGCCCGTTGCAAACGCAACAATGATTGCATTTGAAGCATTTGCAAGCATAACGTCAGAATCGTTTACAGCGCCTACAGCACCGTGGATTATCTTAACTCTTACTTCGTCATTTTCAATCTTAAGAAGCGACTGCTTTACGGCTTCAACAGAGCCCTGAACATCCGCCTTTACAATGACATTGAGTTCTTTGAGCATGCCCTCTTCAAGAGTAGAGAACAAAGTATCAAGAGTAACTTTCTGATACTGCTTGAATTCCTCTTCCTTAGCTTTTTCTTTTCTCTGCTCAACAAGCTGCCTTGCAAGCTTTTCATCGGAAACTGAGTTAAACTCATCACCGCTCATAGGAGCTTCGTCAAGGCCCATTATCTCAACAGGAACAGACGGACCTGCTTCGTTTATCTTTTTGCCGTTATAATCTGTCATTGCACGTACTCTGCCGACTGCAGTGCCTGCAACAACATAATCGCCTGAATGAAGAGTACCGTTTTGAACGAGGAATGTTGCGATAGGACCTCTGCCCTTATCAAGTTTTGCCTCGATAACAACGCCTTTTGCGGCTCTGTTCGGGTTTGCCTTGAGTTCTGACATTTCAGCAACAAGGAGGATAGTTTCGAGCAGTTTATCAATACCCATGCCAGTTTTAGCTGATACGGGAACGCAGATAACATCGCCGCCCCACTCTTCGGGCACAAGTTCCTGCTCAGTAAGCTGTTCCATAACTCTTTCGGGATTTGCTCCCTCTTTATCCATTTTATTGATTGCAACTATGATCTGCACCTTTGCAGCCTTTGCATGGTTTATAGCCTCAATTGTCTGCGGCATGATACCGTCATCAGCGGCAACAACAAGCACTGCTATATCTGTTGCCATGGCTCCGCGGGCACGCATAGCGGTAAACGCGGCGTGACCGGGTGTATCAAGAAATGTGATTTTCTGATTGTTTACTTCAACCTGATAAGCACCGATTGCCTGAGTAATTCCGCCAGCCTCAGTTGATGTTACATCGGTATGCCTGATAGCGTCAAGAATAGAAGTTTTACCGTGGTCTACGTGACCCATTACGCATACAACGGGAGGACGCTCAATAGCATTCTCATCGTCCTCAATCTCTTCCTCAATTATCTGCTCTTCGATTGAAACTTCAACTTTCTTTTCAACCTTTGCTCCGAGTTCCGCAGCAACGATTGCCGCTGTATCATAATCGATAACCTCGTTTACAGTTGCCATTACACCGAGTGCCATAAGCTTTTTGATTACCTCGGTGGCAGTCATACGAAGAAGCGCTGCAAGATCGCCGACTGTGATTTCCTCAGGAATCTGAACTTTGATCTGCTGCTTTTTACGCTGCTCTCTGATACGTGCAAGACGCTGCTGCTCCGTTTCCTTTTTGGAGTGAGCGTGTATACCCTGAGGCTTCTTTTTTCTGTACTGCTTTGATTTCTGATTAAGCTTTTGCTTTTTCTGATAATCGCCCATTGAAGATGCGGGAGCGATATCCTCATACTTCTGATTATATTTTTCAAGATCAACACTGTTAACACGTGTATCTATTCTGCGTGTTTCGCCCTTTGTTCTTGCCTGCGGCGGCTGCTGTGATTTTTTCTTTGCTTTTTCCTCTGCACGCTTAGCCGCCTGCTGCGCCATCTGCAGAATAGCAGCCTGGCTCTGACGTTTCTTGTCCTTGGCGGTAACGGGCTTTTGGGCTTTTTCAGCCTGCTTTTCAGGCTCAGCCTGTTTATCCTGAGTAGTTTCCTTATGAGCTTTCTGCTTTCTTTTAGCCTCTCCTGCGTTAAAATAATCATTCAGGCTTTTAACACTGTTTTGCTGAGTCAATTTATCGAACAAAATGTTGAGTTCGTTTTCTTCGAGGACCGTTGACGCTTTTTTGGCAGGACCGTCGCAATAATCACCGAGCAGTTCAATAATTTCCTTGTTGGATTTTCCGAAATCCTTGGCGACATCGGACACCTTTACCTTTATTACCATATATCGAATTCCTCCTTGAATGAGTTTCTTATTCGTTGATAAGTGTTACGATTCTTTTACCCATTTCGGCATTGTTAACCGTCAGTATACCCGCCTTGTAGCCGCACGCCGAATAAATTTCATCGATCGTTATATCAGGCTCAACAACGGGAAGAGAAGCATAATGCTTTTGTGCGGTGATATGCATATCGCGCTTTGACCTTTCGGAAATATCAGACGCAAGCACAAGCACTGCCGCTTTTTTTGAAAACACTGAATTGACAGCCGCATCGTGCCCCATTGAAAGAGCTCCGGCGCGTTTTGCCATACCGAGCAAAGAAAGAAGTTTATTCTTTTGCATTCAAAATTTCCTCTTCCATTTTTGAGTAAATTTCATCGTCTATCTTTACGGAAAAAGCTCTTTCAAGCGATTTCCTTTTCTTAGCCTTTTTAAGACATTCGGGGTTGTTACAGATATACGCGCCGCGGCCGTTCTTTTTGCCTGTCAGGTCTATGCTTATTTCACCCTCCGGGCTTTTTACGACCCTGATAAGCTCTCGCTTATCAAACATCTCGCCGCAGCCAACGCACATTCTTTTTATCTCTTTTTTAGCTTTCATTATTATTCACCGGAACCCTCATAGAAGCCTGATTCGGGTCTGATATCTATTTTCCAGCCTGTAAGCTTGGCGGCAAGACGTACATTCTGACCCTTGTTGCCGATTGCAAGGCTGAGCTGATCATCCGGAACAGTTGCGCGGCAGGATTTTGCCTGCTCATCAAGAATTTCAACGGAGCATACATCTGCAGGAGCAAGCGCTGCCGAAATGAACTGACAAACATCATCGCTGTACTTAACGATATCAATCTTTTCACCGTCAAGAGCATCAACAATAGTTGAAACACGCTGACCCTTAGGACCTATGCAAGCGCCTACGGGATCGATCTCATCATCCTTGCTGAAAACAGCTATCTTTGTTCTTGAACCTGCCTCACGGGAAACGGATTTGATTTCGATAGTGCCATCGTAAATCTCCGGAACTTCTGTTTCAAAAAGTCTTCTTACAAGACCGGGATGTGTGCGTGAAATCATAATCTTGGGGCCTTTGCCTGATTCCTTTACATCAACAACAAAAATCTTAATATTGTCTCCCTCGTGGAGTTCCTCACCCGGGATCTGCTCATTTTTGGGCAGGATAGCGATAGTTTTGCCTATCTCAAGTGAAGCGCTGCCCGTTACGGGGTCAATTCTGTTTACCTTTGCGGTAATAAGTTCCTGATTTTTGCTCTGGAACTCCTCAAGCTGCTTATTTCTTTCCGCTTCTTTGATACCCTGACGGATAACGTGTTTTGCGTTCTGGGCAATAATTCTGCCGAACTGCTTTGTTTTGAGCGGAATATCGATAGTTTTTCCTACCTTTGCCGATTTGCGAATCTTCTGAGCATCCTCAAGAAGAATATCGGTATCCGGATCTTCTATCTCATCTACAACATTTTTGGTTACATAAACTTTGATCTTTTCCTTTTCCGGGTCAATATCGCAGTGAACTATATCCTTGCCGTTATAATTGTGCTTTGCCGCAACAACGATAGCCGCAGCGATCTTATCATAAAGATAGTCAGCCGGAATATCTTTTTCCTCAACAAGAAGCTTTACGGCTTCAAAAAATTCCTTACTCATTTTTCCTATCAACCTTTCTTACTTATTAAAATCGTTCATATCGAAATCATCAAGTTTTACAAACGATGTTTCTTTCTTATTAAAAGTCATTGTTTCTCCGCTGTCTGTTTCAACGGTTATCTGTGAATCCTCATAATTTTTGAGAACACCTGCAAAATCCCTTGTATTATTTACAGGTCTAATTGTGCGAAGCATAACTCGTGAACCGATATACTTTTTGAAATGCCAGTCTGCCTTAAGTTCTCTTTCAATACCGGGAGAAGACACCTCCAAAGTATAGGACTGAGCAATGGGGTCCGCCTCATCAATAGGCTTTGTAATAAGATGAGTAAAATCAACACAGTCGTCTACACTAACGCCGTTTTCCCTGTCTATAAAAATTCTGAGATACCAGTCTGTGCCTTCTTTTTTGTAGACAATATCCCAAATCTGAAGAGAAAGCTGCTCGGCATACGGCTCAACTATCTGACGTACTCTTTCAGCAACACTTTGCGCCATATTATCCCTCTTTTCAAAAAAAGTTCCGTACAATAATATGAGAGCGGCATTGCTGCCACTCTCACCTTTCGTTACTATACTTACGCTAATACTATAATATATAAATTAGAAATTGTCAAGCATTATTTTAAGTGCCTGCATTTCATCAATAAATGCCCTGTGCAAGCATAGCCTCAGCAACCTTTTCAAAGCCGGCTATATTGGCGCCCGCAACAAGATTGTATCCGAGACCGTATTTTTCAGCAGCGGCAACTGAATGATTGTGAATATCAATCATAGCCTGATGAAGTTTTCTGTCAACTTCCTCAGCAGACCAAGATAACCTTTGGCTGTTTTGACTCATTTCAAGACCCGAAACACAAACACCGCCCGCATTTACGGCTTTAGACGGCGCCACAATCAGGTTTTCCTGCTCCATAAGATAATCAAGAGCATCTGCCGTAGTAGGCATATTTGAAACCTCTATATAATATTTCACGCCATTTGCCACGATAGCCTTAGCGTCATCAATATCAACTTCGTTCTGAGTTGCGCAAGGCATAACAATATCAATATCTTTTATATGCCACGGGCGCTCATTGGGAATAAACACTGCTGACGGGAATTTATCGCTGTAATCCTGCACTCTGTCTCTGCCGCTTGCACGCATTTCAAGCAGATAATCTATCTTTTCCGGAGTGCAGATACCGTCCTTATCATAAACATATCCTCCAGGACCGCTGATAGTGAGCGGAATTGCACCGAGTTCGTTGAGTTTCTTTATCGCTCCCCATGCAACGTTACCGAAACCTGAAACGGCAACTCGTTTGCCTGCTATCTTATCGTGTTCATGTTTAAGTACCTCACAAAGATAATAAACAGCTCCGAATCCCGTTGCCTCAGGACGCACAAGAGAGCCGCCGTATGAAATGCCCTTGCCGGTAATTACTCCGTTTTCAAAAGCATCAGTAATACGCTTATACTGGCCGAAAAGGAAACCTATCTCCCTTGAACCTACACCAATATCGCCTGCAGGAACATCTATATTCGGACCGATATGACGATAAAGCTCAGTCATAAATGCCTGGCAAAATCTCATAACTTCGTTTTTGCTCTTTCCTCTGGGGTCAAAATCAGAGCCGCCCTTTGCGCCGCCCATAGGCAAACCTGTAAGAGAATTTTTGAAAGTCTGCTCAAATCCTAGGAAATACATAATACTTGAATTTACGCTGGGGTGAAAGCGCAATCCGCCCTTATATGGACCGATGGAGGAATTGAACTGAACACGGTAGCCTCTGTTTACACGTGTTTTGCCCGCATCATCAACCCAGGCAATTCTGAAAGTAATTAACCTGTCCGGCTCAACCATACGGGTCAGCAAATCATCCTCAACATATTCGGGGTGAGCTTCAATAACCTTTTCAAGCGAACGGTAAACTTCCTTAACGCACTGAATATATTCAGGTTTTGCATTGTCTCTTCTTTCAACTGTTTTAATTACGCTTTCAATATAAGCATTCATAAAAGAAATGCCCCCTTTCATAAATACTATTATATATGAAAAGGGGTATTCATTCTATAAGCATATTTTATAATTTTAGCCAATGTTTATTGTGCATTTTAACAATAATTTTCAATGTGAACGTTCACTCAGGATACAAATTGACCAAACAAAATGGCTATTTTTAGTGAGCAGCGGCTCAAAGTTCGAGGCTTTCAAAATCGCTCCAGTTTATTTTTCTGCCTTTGAAATACGTTATCATATCCTGCTCATTTATCTCTCTCATAACACGGCACGGATTACCCACTGCAACAACATTTGAAGGTATGTCCTTTGTTACCACACTGCCGGCGCCAATAACGGTATTGTCGCCTATTGTTACTCCGGGCATAATAAGAGCACCGGCACCAATCCAGCAGTTTTTGCCTATATGAACAGAAGCATTATACTGAATTCCGTATTTTCTGAGACACGGTGCTATCGGGTGCCCTGCCGTAGCAACAGTTACATTAGGGGCAAACATAGTACAGTCGCCGACATAGATATGTGTATCATCAACAAGGGTAAGATTAAAATTTGCATAAACCCTGTTTCCGAAATGAACATGATGCCCTCCCCAGTTTGCATGAAACGGCGGTTCAATATAGCAATCCTCTCCAATTTCTGCAAACATATCTTTCAGCATGGCACTGCGCTTTTCCAGCTCACGGGGACGGGTCATATTAAAATCATAGAGCTTTTCGAGGCACTTTTCCTGAAATTCAATAATATCATCGTCGTCCGGCAAATAAAGCACGCCTGAATGCAGTTTTTCATTCATATCCATAAATCAGTTTCCTTTTTCAATGCTGATTCTATCAAACACCTCAAGCAGATCCTCTACTTTTGCGTTTTCTTTTTCTTCTCCTTTAATGTCCATGACGGCGTTACCCTCATGCATCATCACAAGACGGTTTCCGTATTCCACGGCAAAGCGAAGATTATGTGTTACCATAAGGGTTGTTATCTTATGCTTTTTAACAAGTCTGTCCGTAAGCTCCATTACACGTTCCGAGGATTTCGGGTCAAGCGCAGCAATATGCTCATCAAGAATAAGCAGTTCCAGATCAGTCATATTCGCAATTACAAGCGCCAAAGCCTGCCTTTGACCGCCTGAAAGCGTGCCTACCTGTACGCCAAGTCTGTTTTCAAGACCCATATCACACTGCTCAAGAAGTGAACGGTAATAATCCAAACGCTTTTTATTTACACACCTGCCGAGTCCGAAAGTTTTATTCTTGTTATCAGCAAGCGCCATATTCTCAAGTATTGTGAGATCGGGGCAGGTTCCCATTTTAGGATCCTGAAACACCCTTCCTATGATCTTTGCTCTTTTATATTCCGAAACGGAAGTAATATCTTTTCCGTTAAATATTATTTTTCCTTCATCCGGACTGAGGGAACCGCAGATAAGATTGAGCAGAGTTGTCTTACCACTGCCGTTTGAGCCTATTACGGATACAAACTCTCCGTTCTCCACTTTGAAGTTGAAGCCGTCAAAAACAGTTGCTTCGTCCACCGTGCCTGCGTTGAAACGCTTAGTTATATTTTGGAGTTCAAGCATTTTTCTCCCTCCTCTTTGTCTTTTTACCTACCTTGCTGAAAAGGAGAGCAGCAACAAACAGAACTGCCATAAGCAGTTTGTTATAATCGCTAGGAAGCCCTATTTCAACAGCTATCTGCAAGCAAGCTTTATATATAATCGTACCTAAAATAACCATTGTAGTGGCCTTCATGAAGCCAACCTTTTTGAACAGCGAAAGTCCTATAATTACACTTGAAAGACCAAAAACTACCATTCCTACACCCATCTGTGTATTTGCAGTTTCGGTGCTCTGCGCAATAACGGCGCCGCTTACTGCCGCAAGTCCGTTGCCCAAAGCAAGACCGAGTATCTTAGATGCTCCCGGATTTTTGGCAAGCATTACAACATACTGCTGGTTTGAACCCGTTGCGCGAAGGAGCATACCTGACTTTGTTTTGAGATAAAGATCCATAAGTATCTTTATAATAACGACAAAGATAAATAAAACAATGAGCTTTCTTACCGTTATACCTGTCTCTTATACACATCTCCGAGCCCACG
>URIN01000015.1 GCA_900547915.1 uncultured Clostridium sp.
AGCGTCAGATGTGTATAAGAGACAGATCATTGATAAATAACCGGTATTATGATAAGATAATAAAATGAAAGTTGTATTTGAAAGGATGTATCATATGGAACATCTTGTATCTGTTGTAATACCGGTATATAACGCTGAAAAATACCTGCGTGAAGCATTAGATAGTATTATTAATCAGACATACATAAATCTTGAGATTGTATGTGTGGATGACGGGTCAACAGATTCATCCCCCGAAATACTTGAAGAATACAAAGCAAAGGATAATCGTATTGTTGTTTACAGAAAGGAAAATTCCGGAGGCGGTGCCGCACGTAATTATGGCATTGAAAGGACAACGGGTGATTACCTATATTTCTTTGATTCCGATGATATTGCAAAAAATTCGCTCATTGAAAAGGCTCTTTCAAAAGCAGTTGAGACAAATGCAGACATTGTTGCGTTTGATGCTTATACGTTCAAAGATGATAATATTGAACTGAAAACACTCAAAAAAGGCTTTAACAGAAACATTCTTGAAGACTTTGATAAGGAAACTTTCTCTTATAAAGATTTTCCTAACAAAATTCTCAGCATCATTAATATCGTTCCTTGGAATAAATTGATCAGACGAGAAATCGTTATGAAAAATAATGTTAGATTTGATGAAATCTCGTCAAGTGATGACCTCACATTTTCTGTTATGTGTGCCGCAGTTGCAAATAAGATAGCTGTAATGAACGAAGTGCTTTTGTATTACCGCCTCGGTCATGTCGGCACTATCACTTCAACAATGCGCAATAAGCTTTTCAATGTGAAACTTGCGCTTGAAAGCGTGGAGCGCCAAATAAAAGCGCTGCCTTACGCAGAAGAGATAAAACTTTCTTTGTATTATCTGATAATTGAAAATTATTGCTTCATATTTTCAAATTACACTTACGATTTTGAAACTCAGCAGTCAAAGGATTATTATAATTTTATCCGAGAAAGATTTCTTGACGATGAACTGGGTTCGCTTACCTGTGAAGATATTGGGAATATGCGCATTTATGTGATGTATGAATCCATAAAAAAGCATTCATATGAAGAGATGCTTGCGCTTCGTTCAAGGGACATTACTGTTTCTCTTACAAGTTACCCGGGCAGAATTTCATATGTCCACAGTGTTATAGAAAACATTGCCGCCCAGACGCTTAAACCAAAAAGAGTATTATTATGGCTTGCAAAACATCAGTTCCCTAACGGAAATGAAGATCTTCCTCAAAATCTTTTGGATTGTGTGAGCAGGGGAGAAGTAGAAATCAGATGGTGTGATGACGATTTGCGTTCGCACAAAAAGTATTTCTATACTATGCAGGAATATCCGGATGATATTGTTATTACGGTTGATGACGATCTCGTTTATCCGCCTGATATGATATTTAATCTTTATCAGTCATATCTTGCTTTTCCCGATTGTGTTAGCGGTATGCGTGTTCATGTTATCGGTGTTGACAGGAAAAACGAAAAGATAATCGACTATTCCAAGTGGATGAAACAGTATGACAGAGATATATTAATTCCTTCAACTCAGTTTTTTGCAACCACTGGAGCGGGATGCCTTTTTCCGCCCGGAACGGTTGACAGCCATGCTTTTAATAAGGAAAAAATATTTGAACTTTGCCCGTTTGCAGATGATATATGGATGAATTTTATGGTGCTTGCAAAAGGCGTTAAAACCGTTTGTGCCGTCAGAAATTTCGGACTTAGATATTCGGCACCGCAGGATAATTCACTGTTTATTTATAATTCGTCAAACAACAAAAATGAGGAACAGTTCAATGCAGTCAGAGATTGGCTTGAAAAAGATTTCGGCGAAAATTATTTCTTTGATCAGGTCAGCAACCACTGCGGGGAATTTGATCTTAATGACCCGCTTGTGCTTATCGATTACACTGAGTATCAGCGCAAAGAGAAAATGCTTGTTGATAAAAAACTTATCAAAACATTTGCAGAAAAGTCTGAAATTAATGCAAAGCTTAAAAAGACTTATGCAGAAAAAGCAGAGCGTGGTGTTGAGATAAAAAAACTAAGCAAAGAAAACAAAAAACTTTTATCAGATGTAAAGCTGCTTAAAAAGAGAATTTCTGATATAGAATCCTCAAGGGCTTACCGTATTTACAAATTTATCAAACATTTATTTAAACGTAAATAATCAGTCGTTTACAGGAGTTAGTTATGTTACCAGCAAACAAAACCAAGGATAATAAATTGCCGTGGATATTGATTTTATCGTTTTTGATACCTGCAGCAGTAATATGTGCAGTGTATATCATAAACGGCACCGACCCGTTCGGAAATGTGTCAATACTTACCGCAGATGCAAAAATACAGTATAAAGATTATTACGGATATTTGTGGGAGGTGCTTCACGGCAACGCCAGCTTTGATTATTCGTCATCAAAATCACTCGGCGGGCAGATGGTCGGCCTCGTTGTATATTATCTTACCTGCCCTCTTAATCTGCTTGTATATTTTATCAAAAAAACCCAGATACCGCTTTTCCTCAGCATTTTAACAGCGCTTAAAATATCTTTTTCGGGACTTACCGCATCTTATTTTGTCAGAAAAAGATTCAATATTCCTGCTCTTGCAAGTGTTATCATTGCAAGCTGCTATGCTTTAAGCGAGTACAGTTTTGTTTACTGCCATAATATTATGTGGCTGGACGGCGTTGTAATGCTTCCTCTTGCATGCCTCGGCGTTTACGAATTATTATATAATAACAAAAAAGGACTTCTTTTCTTTTCTGTTTTTGCCGCAATATTCTCAAACTGGTATTCAGGTTATATGGTTTGCCTTATGACAGGATTTTGCTTCCTTTTTGAGATTGCTCAGAAATATGATTTCAAAAATATCAAAAGCGTAATAAAGCCCGCTGTTTCTGATGCCGTTCGTGTGGTAGTTGATATGGTGCTCGGAGTCCTTGCAAGCGGTATTCTTCTTGTGCCGGGTCTGCTTTCACTCGTTGGCGGTAAAGCCGGCGGTAAGGCAATTTCCACCTTGGTGAATGTGCGTGTCCTTGAAAGTCTCAAGGGATTTATGATAAATGCAGACAGCAACCAGAAAGATGCTCCTATTATGTACTGCGGAGCAATAATACTTGTTCTTGCTGTTTATATGTTTATTGATAAAAAAACCGATATAAAGAAAAGAATTTTATCAGCTCTTTTCTTTGGGTTTATGATATGCAGCTTTTGCTTTGATCAGCTCAATATTATGTGGACAGGCTTTGTTAAAAGCTATTCATATCAGTTTAGATGGGCGTTCGTTTTCATCTTCCTTATGATATATTTCGCAGGCGTCTGCGTGCGTGAGATAAAGAATCACGGCTTTGATAAAATTACAATGTTCAAAGCTCTCGGCATAATAACCGCTTTGTTTGTACTGATAGATGCTCTTGGTTTTACAAAAGATAAACTTGTTTCCTATTTTTATATTGCTCTTATCATTATTTACGGATTTGCAATCGTTGTAATGTACGCTCTTAAGAATAAAAAAATTCTCAAAAGCGCCGTAGCTCTGGTTATCTGTATTTTAACTGTGGCAGAGCTTACTTATAACGGTACTAAGGTATTCGAAAGTAATTATGTCGATAATAAAGACGATTTCATTAATTATACAAATGAAATGGAGCCTGTTATTGAGAATATAAAAACAAATGATACTTCTTTTTACAGACTTGAAAAAAATGTAAGTTATCTCACAGAAGTAGGTAGAACCGTTGCAAACAGTGAAAGCCTGATGTATAACTATAACGGTATTGCTGGGTATACTTCAACTTATGACCCGAATGTTGATATCTTTCTTGCTAAAATGGGCTATTCGGATTCAACAAGCATAACACCTGAAAATCAGACTGAAAAGAAATTCAACGCAACTGAAACATATTGGAACTCACCACAGCTTGTTATGGATAGTATTCTGGGCGTTAAGTATCAGATACTTGATAAATCTGCTCCCGGTCTTGAGGAATATGATTACGATTCTATTTTTGACGGCAGATACAGAGTGTATGAGAATCCATATGCGCTTCCGCTTGCGTTCAATGTTTCATCTGATCTTTATGATGACATTGAGTACGGTCAGAACCCGTTTGAAAATCAGGAAAAATACGTTTCCTCGGCGCTCGGCAGAGAAGTTTCGCTCTTCTTTACACCCGATTATGAAAACGGTGAAATGAAAGATAAAGAGCAGAAAATAACAGTTCATATCAAGCAGGACGGTCCTCTGTATTTTTATACAGACCCGAATGACTGCCACGAAAATTCAAACGGCGATGCATGCCAGCTTTACGTAAACGGCGAAATGGTGCAGAAGATATGTAAGCGCTTTTGCACAAATGCCGTTTATATAGGCGATTATAAAGCTGGTGACACCGTCAACATTAAAATAAAGATGCACGATAGTTCTGCTAAAAAAGAAAAGACCCATACGGTTTATCTTGAGCAGCTTGACGTTGCAGCGGCTGAGAATGCCCTGAAAGAACTTGCCTCGGGCAGCAGTTCAACACTCAATTTCAATAAAAACACAGTTTCGGGAACGTATGAAACCGATACTGATTCCACAGTTCTTCTTACCGTTCCATATACCGACGGCTGGACCCTTTATGTAGACGGCGAAAAACAGGACTATAAGGAAATCGGAGACACATTTATAGGAATTGATCTTACAGCAGGTTCTCACCAGATAGAAATGAAATATACTACTCTGCATAGAAATGCCGGTATTGCCTCGAGTATTGTAGGCTTTGGCGGATTTGCTGCATGGTGTGTAATTGATGTACTTAGAAAAAGAAAAGCAGAGGTTAAATAAGTGCCGCTCGAATTTGTAAGAAACGATATTACAAAAATGGAATGTGATGCAGTTGTTAATGCGGCAAATGAAAGCCTGCTCGGCGGCGGGGGAGTGGACGGAGCCATTCACCGCGCCGCGGGACAGGCTCTGCTTGAAGAGTGCAGAACTCTAGGCGGCTGTAAAACAGGCAGCGCAAAGATAACAAAAGGCTATAATCTGAAATGTAAATATATTATACATACAGTTGGCCCTGTTTGGCGCGGCGGAGGATATAATGAGGAAAAACTGCTTAAAAGCTGCTATTCTTCTTCTCTCAGCCTTGCAAAGGAATTCGGCTGTGAAACCGTTGCTTTTCCAATCATATCATCAGGGGTTTACGGCTATCCAATGCGCGACGCTGTAAAAGTAGCTGTTGATACTATTGCCGATTTTCTTATGGAAAACGATATGCTCGTTTACCTTGTGTTCTTCGGAAATAATGCTCTGTCAGCAGGCAGCAAACTTGTCAGCGGAATAAAACAGTACATCGATGATAATTATGTGGAACTCCATACTGACAGCGATTACGAGCAAATGCGCCGCAGTCAGTGCAGTATGCCGCTTGAAAGCTGCCCTTCTGTACCTAACAAAGTGTGTTCGCCCACTGCGTTACCACAGCAGGATGATGAGCTTCTTTCCTCTGATACAGCAACTTGCGATTCCCTTTCAGGATATCTTAAAAGCGTCAGGGACGAAAGCTTTTCAGAAATGCTGCTCAGAAAGATTGACGAAAGCGGCATGACGGACAGCGAGTGTTATCGAAAAGCGAATATCGACAGAAAGCTGTTTTCAAAAATACGCAGCAATCCGTCTTACAGACCCAGTAAACCAACTGTTCTTGCGTTTTGTATTGCTCTGAAGCTCCCGATTTCCGAAACTCGGGAAATGCTTTTAAAGGCGGGGTTTGCGCTGTCTCACAGCAGTGTGTTTGATATCATTGTTGAATACTTTATTATTAACGGTATTTATGACATATACAAATTAAACGAAACACTTTTTGAGTTTGATCAAAGTCTGCTCGGCAGTGTGGGATGATTTTCGATAATCAATTGAATATTGGATTTTTAACGGTTCGCTTTTGCGGACCGTTTTTTTGTCGCCTGCAAAGCGACCGGCTAAGGTTTCCTTTTTGCTATAATGCGGTTGTAACGATAAATCAAATGTGTCGCACTTTTCGGAAGCAGTGCATCAATCGTGTTTTCGACTGTGCGTTCACAGCAGGCAGCCTGAAAAAATAACAAATTATCCGCTGCGGCGGAAAATATGAAAGGGAATGTTATTATGAAAAAAATAAATGTTAAAACACAGAAAAAAGAAAACGACCTTACTGAACTTGTTTTTATTCTTGACCGAAGCGGCTCAATGGCAGGGCTTGAAAAAGATACTATCGGAGGTTTTAATTCTCTGCTCGAAAAGCAGAAAAGTGAGAATGGCAGAGCGCTCGTGTCTACTGTTCTTTTTGATAATGAAAGAAAAGTACTGCACGACAGAGCAGATATTTCCAACGTTTCACCCATAACAGATAAAGACTATTATGTTCTCGGCTCAACAGCACTGCTTGACGCAGTCGGATTTGCCATTCACCATATAGGCAATATTCACAAGTATGCCCGCAAAGAGGACGTTCCATCAAAAACACTTTTCGTCATTATTACTGACGGTATGGAAAACTCAAGCCGTTTCTATACAGCCGACAGGGTAAAGCAGATGATAGAAAGGCAAAAGAAAAAGTACGGCTGGGAGTTTATGTTTATCGGCGCTAATATAGACGCTGCCGAAACGGCGTCACATATCGGTATCTCACCAGACTGTGCCGCTGATTATAAAGCGGATTCTGAAGGAACAGACGCGCTTTATGAAAATGTTTGTATGGCTGTTACAAATTTCCGCAGTTCCAAGGATATGGGAAATGAATGGCGGGAAAACCTTTATAAAGATTCAGAAAGAAAATAAATATTTTCATAATATCTTTTTTGTTAAAATAATTAACTTCAGCCACTTGCACCCTGCTCAGCGTTGATGTAAAATATTAATCGGAGGTGTAAAAATGGCTGGGAAAAGTACTCTTACCAAAAAGAAGAAAACGGGATACGCTTTCGGTATTTTCACCGAATCGCTTATCTATAATATGTTTTATACATATTATCTAACGTTTCTTATTGAAATAGTCGGTATAAAGCCGGCGTTCAGTTCAATCATTATTTTTATTTCAATCGCATGGGATGCTGTTACAGACCCCATGATAGGTAACTATACAGACCGTCCGGGTGTCGATAAACGCAAAGTTATGAAAATGTCACTCGTGCCGCTCGGTCTTATCTTTATAATTGCGTGGACGAGCATAGGTGCGGGTCTGTCCTCACAGCTTGCAAAAATTCTGCTCTACACAGTTATAACAATGTGTCTGTGGGTGTTCTATACGATGTACACCATTCCTTACTATGCCGTTGTAGCTGAAATTACAGAAGATTATGATGAAAGAACAGAGATACGTTCTTTCTCTTCACTTCTTAATGCGGCGGCAGTAGGCCTTGGAAATATTCTGCCAGCACTTGTACCAACAGTTGCAATAATTCTTACCCCTAAGTTTGAAAGCAACGCATATGCCGTTATAGCGGCTATTATAAGCATTATGGCGGTAGCACTTGGATTTATCTGCTGTAATTCTTTAAAGGGCGTATACGAGCCTAAAAAGGCTGTGCCTGGCCAGGCAACCGGCTCAATAAAGGAAACATTTAAGGCTTTCGGCGGAATACTCAGAATGAAGCCTGCAAAATATTTCCTGTTCTTTGTATTCTTCTTCCTTGCAACGTCTTCAATGATTCAGTCAAACCTTACTTATATGGTAATCGACTGCATCGGAATGGATTATGATACGGGTATTGTTGCCGTTATAATTTCACTTGTGGTTTCAATGGCTATCGTTGTTCCTATAGTTGAAAAGGTTGCTCATAAAAAAGACAGACGCTTTGCCGCAATTCTGTTTCTTTC
Source organism: uncultured Clostridium sp. (assembly GCA_900547915.1). Classification (GTDB taxonomy): domain Bacteria; phylum Bacillota; class Clostridia; order Oscillospirales; family Acutalibacteraceae; genus Eubacterium_R. The sequence continues at coordinate 7,846 of URIN01000015.1, forward strand.
AATAGCATGCGCAGGCGAGGTCCTTATCAAAATAGTAGGACTTGATGCAGAAATAGGCGGATTCAGAATTATGTGTGTTGTCGCACCCGCTGTTCTCGGCATCGGCACCGGCACTTTCTGGACTTTGTTCTATTCCATGGGATATGACCTTGTTGAGCTTGATGAATTTATTACCGGCACCAGAAAAGAATCGTCCATCACGGCTCTTCCTCAGCTCGTTCAGAAGTTCGGTTCTGCTTTCGGTATCCTTATGGCAGGTGTACTCCTCGGTGCGTACGGTTATGACTCATCAGGTGATATAGCAGGTTCTGAATCACTTATTCAGCAAGTTACCGATCCCAAGATTGTAAACGGTATGGAGAATATTTCCACAATAATTCCTGCGGCAATGCTGTTCGTGGCAATCATTTTTGCCGTTCTCTATCCTATGACAAGAGAACGTGTAAACGCCCTTATGGTACAGCTCAGAAAAAAGAGAAACGGAGAAGAGTATACTACCGAGGGATTTGAAAAACTTTTGTAATTTAATATAAGTAATAAAATATAAGCCCACGCTAAAACTTTTCGTTTAAGCGTGGGCTTTTTTTAGTGCCTTATATAAACTGCCATTTCGTTTTCCCCTCGGTTTGCCCATTTGTAATACGGTATGAATTTCAAACGCACAAGTTTTTCGCGCGGCGCTCTGTATTCGCTGTAAAGTGCTTCACCGTCAGGTTCCTGCCTGTAACCGTTTGCAAAAATGTTTTCACCGTCATAAGAAAATTTCGGGATTTTCGCAAGCCTTAGCAGATGCAGGTCAGCGCCGTTGTCCTTTTCTTCAAGACAGTAAACAAATGGCCCTCTCATAACTGCAATTTTTCCGATGTTTTCACGCACCCTTGAATTGCATTTAATTATTTTAATGCGTGGGTTGAAATTCGCAGCTATCGTCTGAGTATCGTCAATTTCAAAATAAGCATAGCCGTCTTTTATAAACGGGTTTTTAATGCTGAATTCAAAATTATCGCACCATTCGGGAATTCTGAAAGCTATCTTCGCTGGCTTTTTCGGATTTATTTTTAAGGTGACCCGTCCGCTGTTAAGGTAATCGCTGTCGATATCTATTTTTGCAAGTGAGCAGTCGGCAGTGCAGCTTTCGTAAAGGTTAATGAAAACCGTATCATCGCTTTCGGTAAAACAGTATTCTCCCAAGTCAGAAATAAGGCGCGCAATGTTCGGAGGGCAGCAGGCACAGTCAAACCATTTTTGCCTTATTGGTTTTATATGACTTCTGTGTCCGTCAAGTGCAAGTGTTTTCGGCTCCGCCTCAAGCGGGTTCGTGTAAAAAAACGATTTTCCGTCTTCTGCCATTCCTGCAAGCACACAGTTGTAAAGGCTTCTTTCAGCCGCGTTGAAATATTTTGAATTAAAGTCCGCCTGCATCATTCTCCTTGCGAAAAATATAAGTCCTACTGAGGCGCAGCTTTCCGCATATGCCGTGGCGTTGGGCAGGTCATATGCGTATGTGAACGCCTCGCCCTCTTTTGTTGAGCCTATTCCTCCCGTTATATACATTTTTTTCTTCGTTATGTCGTCAAATAAAGTCTTGCACGCATCAAGCAACACTTCATCACCGTCAAGTCTTGCAAGATCCGCCATTGCCGTGTAAAGATATACTGCCCGTACAGCATGTCCCACAGCTTCCTTTTGCTCTCTAACGGGCAGATGAGCCTGATTATATACATATTTAATCTTGTTTTCGGGCGTGCTCTCTCCTCGCTCAATGTCAAAATAGTAAGGTCTTGTTCCTCTTCTGTCTATCAGAAGCCTCGCCGTGTCAAGATACTCTTCTTTGCCTGTCACTGCGTAAAGCTTAAGCAGTCCCTCCTCAGCTATAGGGTGCCCGCCGTATCCCGCCTTGCCGTTTCCGCCGAATGTTTCGCATATCAGGTCGGCAAATTTTGACGCCGTGTCAAGCAGCGTGTGTTTTCCCGTTGCAGTGTAATGAGCGCAGGCAGCTTCAGCAAGATGCCCGAAACAGTAAAGCTCGTGAAAATCTCTCAGGTTTTCAAATCTTGCGCTCGGGTTGTTTATAGTATACAGCGTGTCGCAGTATCCATCGCTTTCAGCCGCACGAATTATAAGTTCAATTGCGATGTCTACTGCTTTTTCAAGCTCTGCGTCTGCGTGATTCTCAAGTGAATATGACGCCGCCTCTATCCATTTGTATAAGTCTGAATCCTGAAATACCCATCCTTTGAATGCACCAGGAGCAGAATTGCTGTCCGTGTAGTGCCATTCGTTCGTGGGGTAAATAGGTGTTTCAATTCCTTTTTCTCTCTGTTCTTTTGCTTTTGCGGCTTTTCTGAAATTATCCATACAGCGGCTAGGCTCGGCACCGTCAACTCCGTCCTCAAGCGCTTTGCGCTGATAAGGGATTACCTCTTTTCTTACAAGCTCCTGTTTTTCTTTCCAGAAAGAATTTTTAAATTTTACATTGCTGTTTACTGTTATTTTGGCGTTTTTCATATTGCCCTCCGAATATAAAAAAGCCGTCGCGTTTGTGCGGCGGCAATCTAAAAAACAGTCAGGAAGATTTTTTTATGTTTAAGCGGCAAAATCATAATCATCATTATAATATCCGCTGTTTCTTTCCGTTCCCTGCTGCAAAACACGCTCGCTTTCGGGCATGCTGTTTCTTGCGTTTCTGAGCTTTTTCTGCTGGCGTGCTTCTCTGCTCAGAAATACAGCGCTGAAAACAATTGCAAGCACTGCAAGTTCAGCGGCAAGCACAAGACGCATTTCGCTTTGACTCAGTTCTTCAAAAAGTCTGAACGGAAGAGACATAACACCGAAACCTGCGGCGGCCGTTACAACAAAAAGTAAAATATTCTTGATAGTATCTTTAATAATGTTTTTCATATTGCATTCTCCTTTTTTCGTGGTTTTTCCTTACATTTTTCATTTTACACGAATGAAAACCAAATGCAATATGTAAAACATGAATAGTCCGTAAATAAGGACTTATAGAACAAAATTTCTATTTTTCTATTGACTTTTTCAAAGCGCCTGCGGCGCTCTCAAGCTCGCTGTGTTTTATGCCTCCGGGGCTCAGAACAAGCGATATCAAGCCGTTTTCATATTTTTCAATATAAAGCTTAATTCCGCTTTTTTCAAATGTTTCCGTATTTCCGTCAAAAGGCACCTGTAAAATTACTTGAAGCAGATTTTCACTGATTTCTATTTTACAATCGGGAAACTTATTTTTCAATATACCATAAAAAATTTTTGTTTTTGATGTGTAAAATCTTCGCGTCTTTCTTATTTGCGCCATAAGTCTGCCGTCTCTGATGAAACTGCACAGCGCAATTTGTTCCGTCTTGCTTGCCGTCTGGCTGAATTTGTAAATGTTTTGCCTGTATTTTTCAGCAAGTTCATTTGTAAGTATCATAAAACTTATTCTGATTGACGGCAGCAGAAGTCTTGAAAAAGAGCCTAAATATACAACATTGCTTCCGCCGGACAGCGCGTAAAGCGATGGGGTAGGGCGGCTGTTGTACTGAAAATCACTCTCATAATCGTCCTCTATAACAAGACTGCCGTTTGCAGCTGAATATTTTGTGAGTTCGATTCTGCGTTTGTTTGGCATAACATCTCCCCACCGTGTCATGTGAGATGGGGATACATAAATAATATCAGCGTCTTTGTATCTGTAACGCACATCAAATCCGTAATCTTCAAATAAAGCTGTTCCCTGAACGAAACTTCTGTCAGGCAGTGAAACGGTCTGCCTTTTGTCAATCAATGAGCACAGAACGTGCAAAAGGCTCTGTGTGCCTGCGCCTATAACTATTCTGTCAGGTGAAGCGGCAACATTGCGCTTTTTCAGTATGTATTCAGATATTGCCTGTCTGAGTTCCAATTCTCCCTGAGGCTCGCTGTAAGACAGCAGCTTTTCGTTCTGTCTGAGCGCCGCTTTCATATGCCGTCTCCATATCTCAAAATCAAAGCTTTCGGGGTCAGCCGCCGTTCCGCTGAAATTATAAATAATCTCGTTTTTTTCTGTTTGGCTTACTGCTTTTCGTTCGCCCGGGCTTCTGTATGAAACATAGTAACCGCTCTGCGGCTCGCTTATTATGTACCCATCTTCAGCAAGTGCAAAATAGGCGTTCTGTATAGTGGTTCTGCTCACCGAAAAAAGTTCGCTCGCTTTTCTTACAGAAGGCAATTTTCCGCCGTAAACTATTTGATTTGTTGTTATCCTTTTTTTTATGTAATTATATACTTCTTCATATTTGCTCATAAC
>URIN01000016.1 GCA_900547915.1 uncultured Clostridium sp.
ATACGAGTTAGGAGTCCGTCTCGTGGGCTCGGAGATGTGTATAAGAGACAGGATAGTATACTGCGCCTCACACTTTCCGCTCTTAAGAATATCGCTTTTAAGCTGCGTTTCAAGTGCCGTTTTATCACCGCTTATAAGGCGTGACAGATCGCCGTCAAACCTTTCAAAAAACTCAGTTCTTGAATAACCTGTAAGTTTAACAAAATCGCCGCTTATAAGATCGCATTCAAACGGTTTGTCGGGCGTTGTAAAGAATATTGCACCGCTGAGATTTTCAAGCAGATTTACAAGTTTATCATTAGCGCGGTCTGCTCTTGCCTCAGCGTCCTTAACACGCGTAATATCGGTAAACATTGCATGAAAAATCGGGCAGCTGTCATCGTCAATTTTATGTATGGCGGCATTGCATTTACACCAGATATACTTGTTTTTGTGCTGGCGTATCCTGTATTCAAGATCAACAGGTTCACCGGTTGCAATAGCCTTTCCAACAGCCTGAAAAACAAGCGTTTTATCCTCCGGATGTATGATCTCGTCAAGGCGATAGGTCTGTTTTCTGCATGCCTCTTTGGTAGTGCCCAAAAGGCGGCAGCCTCCTTCGTTTATGTAAAGCGCTTCAAAGTGCATGCTGGGGGTAACTTTGAACAGGCACACTCCGCCTGTTACAAGGTCTATAAGATGGTTTATTTCCTTTGCTTTTTCTTTCAGCAGTCTGTTTTTCTCTCGGCTTTTGGAAACATCGGCAAACACTATTCTGCACAGCGGAGAATCCTCTATATTCTGAGCAGTGCAGTGAACATACACCTGTTCTCCATTGCCGTTAACTATATCAACATCCATATAGATATAGCGTGAATCCTTTTTGCAGATCTTTTCTATAACTTCCTGCCTGTCTGATGGTATTATAATATCCTGTAAAAACAGTTTTCCCTGTTTGATTTTGGATGGGTGCACTCCTGCGAACTCTGAAAAATGGCTGTCAAAATCAACAATTTTAAAATCGTCCTCTTTATCAACAACACAATTTAAAAATTCAACTTCGTAGGCTCTGTCCTCATTAGTTTCAGTCACGGCTTTATACTCCTTTCCAAGGCGCTGCCGGCGGGGTATCAACCCGATACTATATTATATCGTCATTATAGCATAAAAATTATGTTTTTGCGAATTTTTTGTTAATAAAACTGCCGAAAAATAAATTTACCTATATGCAAAACCGAAACATTGTGATATTATACTAATTAGTAATTTTTTAAACAATATATTCATTCCGGTCATAATCTGTCCGGGATCATCTTTGCGCCGCTGAGCGGGCGGGGTAAATTTACGAAAAGGAGAAGTAATATGGCAAAAGTTTTTCGCGTTTTCGTTGAAAAAAAGAGAGGAAACGATATTGAGGCAAGGCAGCTGCAGGAAGACCTTGTTTCAACAGTGGGCATTACGGCTCTTGAGGACCTCAGGCTCATAAACAGATATGATGCTCAAGGCCTTTCCGAGGAGGAATTTGACAATGCTGTCAAGCTTATTCTTTCAGAGCCCAACCTTGACAATGTTTACAGCGAGCTTGAGATTCCCTCCGATTGGAGATATTTTGCGGTGGAATTTCTGCCCGGTCAGTTTGACCAGAGAGCGGACAGTGCCGCTCAGTGTATCCAGCTTCTTACTCAGGGCGAAAGGCCGCTGGTTGCAAGCGCAAAAGTTTATATGCTCAAGGGAGCAATAACAGACGCTGAGTTTAACAAGATTAAATCTTACATTATCAACCCCGTTGAATCACGCGAGGCTTCAATGGACATTCCGCAGAGTCTTGACATAACCGCAGAAGTGCCTGCCGACATAATCAGAATAGACGGCTTCACGGCAAAAAGCGATGAGGAGATTGCAGAATACCACAAGAGCATGGGATTTGCAATGAGCGTTGCAGACCTCTGCTGGGTAAGGGATTATTTCAAGACGGAAGAAAGAAACCCCAGCCTTACTGAACTTAAAGTTATAGATACATATTGGAGCGACCACTGCCGCCACACCACATTCAGCACTATACTTGACGATATCAAAGTTGAAAAATCAAAATACTCAAAAGCGGTAGAGGACGCAATAAAGGAATACTTTTACCTCAGAAACGAAGTTTACGGAGACCGTGAAAAGAATGTTTGCCTTATGGATATGGCGTGCATAGGCGCAAAGGCTCTTAAAAAGCGCGGTATTCTGGACAACCTTGACGAGAGCGATGAGATAAACGCCTGCTCAATCGAAGTGCCAGTAACGATTGACGGCAAAACGGAGCAGTGGCTTGTTCAGTTCAAGAACGAAACACACAACCACCCAACCGAGATAGAGCCTTTCGGCGGCGCTGCAACATGTCTCGGCGGCGCTATCAGAGACCCGCTTTCAGGAAGAGCATATGTATATCAGGCAATGAGAGTTACAGGTTCGGGCGACCCGACTGTTTCATTTGAAGATACGCTTGAAGCAAAGCTTCCTCAGAAGAAAATAACCACAGGCGCGGCACAGGGTTACTCAAGCTACGGAAACCAGATAGGACTTGCAACAGGACAAGTAGTAGAACTCTACGATGAGGGCTATGTTGCAAAACGTATGGAGATAGGCGCTGTTATCGGTGCTTCTCCCAAGAAAAACGTAATCAGAGAAGTTCCTCAGGAAGGCGACATCATTGTTCTGCTCGGCGGACGCACAGGAAGAGACGGCTGCGGCGGCGCAACAGGCTCTTCTAAGGCGCACAACAGCATGAGCATTGAGACATGCGGCGCTGAAGTTCAGAAAGGTAACCCGCCAACAGAAAGAAAAATTCAGCGACTTTTCAGAAATGAAGAAGTGGCAACAATGATAAAGAGATGTAACGACTTCGGCGCAGGCGGCGTGTCCGTTGCGATAGGCGAACTTGCGGACGGACTTGACATCGACCTTGACAAAGTCCCCAAGAAATATGACGGACTTGACGGAACTGAACTTGCAATTTCCGAATCACAGGAAAGAATGGCAGTAGTTCTTGACAAGAATAACGTTGAAAGATTTATCCACCTTTCAAACGAAGAAAACCTTGAAGCAACTCCCGTTGCCGTAGTAACATCAACCAACAGGCTCGTTATGACCTGGAGGGGTGATAAAATCGTTGACATCAGCCGTGATTTTCTTAACACAAACGGCGTTACACAGCACGCAAGCGCTGTTATAGAAGCTGTTGACGACAGTAAAAATTACAGAACAGACGTTCCCGAGGCTCTCAACGGTCTCAGCGCTGCAAAAGCACTTAAAGCAAACCTTGAAAGGCTTGAGGTATGCTGCCAGAAGGGTCTGTCCGAAAGATTTGACTCATCCATCGGCGCCGCAACCGTTCTTATGCCTTTCGCAGGCAAATATCAGCTAACTCCCGAAGAAGCTATGGCGGCAAAACTGCCCGTACTCAAAGGCGAGACAGATGACGCAACCGTTATGGCTTACGGCTTTATTCCGAAGCTTTCCAAGTGGAGCCCGTTCCATTCAGCGGCGTTCGCAGTAACTGAATCGCTTGCAAAACTTGCGGCAGTAGGCTGTGACCCCTCAAAAGCACGTCTTACATTCCAAGAATATTTCGAAAGACTTAACGATGATCCGAAACGCTGGGGCAAACCCGCAGCTGCACTTCTCGGCTCTATCTCAGCTCAGATAGGATACGGCGCACCGTCCATCGGCGGTAAAGACAGTATGAGCGGCTCATTCAACGAACTTGATGTACCGCCCACCCTTGTTTCATTCGCAGTAGGTATGAGCAAGGCTTCAAAAACTGTTTCAACACGTTTCAAGAGAACCGGCTCAAAAGTATATATGATAAACATTCCCGTTGACGCCGAAACCGGTCTTCCCGTATATAACGAGGCTATGGCTGTTATGAAGAACGTTTATGAGGAAGTCAGAAACGGTTCCATTCTTGCGGCAGGTGTTATTAAAGAAGGCGGCGCCGCTGCAAACGTATGCAAAATGGCGTTCGGCGATAAGCTCGGTTTCACTTTTGAACAGAATCTTGATATGAACACACTGTTTGCGCCTATGCAGGGCAACTTTGTTGTAGAATGCGCAGACAGCCTTTCTGATAAATTCACAGACGCCGTACTGCTCGGCACAACAAATGACAACGGCGTATTCATAATTGACGGTGAAGTGCTTACGGTTGATGAACTTGTTGACGCTTGGTGCTCAAAGCTTGAAAAGGTATTTCCGCAGAACAGCGGCGTTAAAGCTGATATGCCTCAGGATATCGACCTTTACAAAGAGCGCTCAATATTCATCTGCAAAAACAAGGTTGCAAAGCCAAGAGTATTTATCCCCGCTTTCCCGGGAACTAACTGTGAAGTTGACACAGCACGCGCATTTGAAAAAGCAGGCGCTGAAGTTGAAATACTTGTTGTAAACAACCTTTCACCCTCTGCTATCAACGAAACAATAGACAGAGCCGTAAAAGCTATAAACAACGCTCAGATAGTAATGCTGCCCGGCGGATTCTCAGGCGGTGACGAACCCGAAGGCTCAGGCAAATTCATTGCCACAACATTCCGAAACCCCAGAGTTGCAGAAGCGGTTTCAAAACTTCTCAACTGCCGTGACGGACTTATGCTCGGTATCTGCAACGGTTTCCAGGCTCTTATCAAACTTGGTCTTGTTCCTTACGGTGAAATAAGAGAGATAAAACCGACCGACCCGACACTTACTTTCAACACAATTGGCAGACACATTTCACAGATGGCTTACACAAGAGTTACAAGCGTTAAATCCCCATGGCTTGCAGGTGTTAACGCAGGCGATGTTCTTGCCGTTCCGATCTCACACGGTGAGGGCAGATTTACCGCTGATGCCGAAACTATCAAACGCCTTGCAGAAAACGGCCAGATAGCAACGCAGTATGTTGATCTCAGCGGAACTCCCGTAAGCGAGATGCCGTTTAACCCGAACGGCTCAGTATGCGCCGTTGAAGGTATCACCTCTCCTGACGGACGTGTACTCGGTAAAATGGGTCACTGCGAAAGAAAGGGCGAAAATCTTTACGCCAACGTGCCGTTTGAAAAAGATCTTAAGCTGTTTGAAAGCGGCGTAAATTACTTTAAATAATTCAAAAGCGCGGTAATATCCGCGCTTTTAAAGGAGATTATATAAATGAAGTATGTTGTTGTTTTGTATGACGGAATGGCAGATTATCCCGTTCCCGCTCTCGGCGGCAAAACACCGATGATGATGGCTGAAAAGCCAAACCTTGACAGTCTTGCACAGCGGGGCGAGGTTGGACTTATCCGCACGGTGGCTCCCGGTCTGAAACCCGGCTCAGATGTTGCCAACATGAGCGTTATGGGGTTTGACCCCATGAAATATTACACAGGCAGAAGCCCGCTTGAAGCTGCGTCCATAGGCATAGACATGAAGCCTGACGATGTTTCTTTGCGCTGCAACCTTGTTACGCTTTCCGAGGACGATAAACCGTATGAGGAAAAAACGATAGAAGATTACTGCGCAGACGATATTTCAACAGAAGAAGCAAAAGAACTTATTGAAGCCGTTCAAGCTCAGCTTGGAAATGAAACATTCCATTTTTATGCAGGTGTTTCATACCGCCACTGTCTTATTTGGCACGGCGGCACAACAGAACTCGGCTCAATGACAGCGCCTCACGATATTACAGGCAAGGTTATCACAGAATATCTTTCAGACAGCGAAAACGCAAAACCGCTTATTGAGATGATGAAAAAATCATACGATATTCTGAAAGACCACCCTGTAAATCAGAAGCGTAAAGCAAACGGCAGACGTCCTGCCAACTCGATATGGCTCTGGGGCGAGGGCACAAGACCCGCAATGGGCAAGTTTGAGGAGATATACGGCATCAAAGGCGGTGTAGTTTCCGCCGTTGACCTCATTAAAGGCATAGGCCGCTGCGCAGGCATGGAGGTTGCCGATGTTCCCGGAGCAACGGGATATATCGACACTAACTTTGAGGGCAAGGCAAATGCTGCTCTTGACCTGCTTGAGAGAAATGACCTTGTTTATATCCACTTCGAGGCTCCCGATGAATGCGGCCACAGAAATGAACCTGAAAACAAGGTAAAGGCAATAGAGCTTATTGACCAGAAAGTGCTGCCGATATTGTTCAAAGGCCTTGAAAAATATGATGATTACAAGATCATGTGCCTGCCCGACCACCCCACACCGATCGTTACACGCACCCACGCTTCGGACCCTGTTCCGTTCGTGATCTACCACAAGAACAAAGAAATTGACGGTGTTGTTACGATAAATGAGGAAACAGCCAAGGAAACGGGTATATACGTTGATTTCGGCCCGTCAATTATGGAGCATTTCCTTAAAGGCTAAACGGAGATAATATGAAAAGAATTATAATTTGCCTTGCCGTGTTTGCGGCGGCGGTATGCATTTTTGCAGGCTGCTCGGCTGACAAGACAGCAGAAAACAGCACAGACGCTTCCCAAGCAGTTCAGAATACTCAGGCAACTCAGCAGGAGACCTCAACAATGCTTCAGGAAGATACGGGAAAAGAAATACCCTATGCAATAACAGAAGACGAAGCGCAGAAAGCTGCGTATGAAGCGCTTAAAAAGCAGAGCGAGGAAGGCTATGTAAGCAGTATTGAAAACTTCACTCTTGACAGCATAACCCTGCTTGCCGAGGACGAAAGCTATATGGCTTACAACTCCGGATACCACAACACTGAAGAGACCGAAAACTTTACAGGTCATTCATATTATGTTGTAAGCTACAAAGACAATACCCAGCTGTGTGACTTTGCGTATTACTGCATAGACGCAATGAACGGCGATTTACTTTTTGAAGGGTATATGGGCGATTAATTCTGATTAATTCTAAGGAGGATAATTATGAAATTAGATACAATATGTGTGCAGGGCTCGTATGAGCCGAAAAACGGAGAGCCGCGTGTTATTCCGATAGTTCAAAGCACAACTTTTAAATATGATTCCAGCGATGAGATGGGCGACCTTTTTGACCTCAAGAAGAGCGGCTATTTCTATTCAAGACTTCAAAACCCAACCTGTGACTGGGCGGCAGGTAAAATTACAATGCTTGAAGGCGGCGTTGCGGGCATGCTTACATCAAGCGGTCAGGCTGCAAACTTCTATGCCGTATTCAACATTGCCCAGGCAGGCGACCACGTTGTTTCAAGTTCCGCTATCTACGGCGGCACTTTCAATCTGTTCAACGTTACAATGAGAAAGCTCGGTATTGATTTCACCTTTATTTCTCCCACTGCAACTGAGGAAGAGATTCAGGCTGCAATCAAGCCCAACACAAAATGCATTTTCGGCGAGACAATTTCCAACCCCAGTCTTGATGTGCTTGATATTGAGACATTTGCTAAGGTTGCTCACAAAAACGGTATTCCGCTTATTATTGACAATACTTTCGCAACACCTATCAACTGCCGTCCTTTTGAATTCGGCTGCGATATTGTTACACATTCCACAACAAAATATATGGAAGGCCACGCTTCAACTATCGGCGGCGCAATAGTTGAAAGCGGCAAGTTTGACTGGGCGCAGAACGACAAGTTCCCCGGACTTACCACACCGGACGAAAGTTATCATGGCCTTACCTACACAAAGGATTTCCCTGATGCTCCGTATATTACAAAATGCACTGTTCAGCTTATGAGAGATCTCGGCTCTATCCAGGCTCCGCAGAATGCGTTTCTGCTCAATCTCGGTCTTGAGACACTTCACCTCAGAGTTAAAAGACACTGCGAAAACGCAAAGAAAGTTGCTGAATTCCTTAAGAGCAGTGATAAAGTAACTTGGGTAAAATGCGCAATGCTTGAAGATGACCCGCAGTATGAACTTGCAAAGAAGTATATGCCAAACGGCACCTGCGGTGTTGTTTCATTCGGCATCAAGGGCGGCAGAAAGGCTGCAACCGTATTTATGGACAGCTTAAGACTTGCCGCAATAGTTACTCACGTTGCAGACGCACGCACCTGCTGCCTGCACCCTGCATCAACAACCCACCGCCAGCTTACTGACAAGGAACTTGAGGAGTGCGGCGTAACACCCGACCTGCTCCGTTTCTCCTGCGGTATAGAAGACGCAGATGATATTATTGCCGATATTCAGCAGGCGCTTGATAAAATTTAAGGTTTAAAACAATGTTTGTAGATATTGCTAAAATAAAGATAAAGGCGGGCAACGGCGGAGACGGAGCCGTTGCCTTTCACCGTGAAAAATATGTTGCCTCAGGCGGTCCTGACGGAGGTGACGGCGGCAAGGGCGGAGACATAGTTTTCGTTGTTGACGATAACCTTGCCACGCTTGCTGATTTCAGATACAAACGCAAATACGCCGCAAAAAACGGCCTCCCCGGCGAGGGCAGCAAAAAGCACGGCAAAAACGGCGAGGATCTTGAAATACGTGTGCCCAGAGGTACTATAATCAGAGAACTCTCAAGCGGTGCCGTTATGGCGGATATGAGCAAGACCGAAAGATTTGTTGCCGCAAGAGGCGGCAAAGGCGGCTGGGGTAACAGGCACTTTGCCACACCCACAAGGCAGGCTCCCCGCTTTGCGAAGCCCGGTGTTCCGGGTGAAGAATGGGAAGTAAGCCTTGAACTGAAACTGCTTGCGGATGTTGGTCTTATAGGCTATCCATCAGTAGGTAAATCAAGCCTTATTTCCGTTGTTTCACAGGCAAAGCCGAAAATTGCCGATTACCACTTCACCACCCTTTCACCCAACTTGGGCGTTGTATATATGGGTGAGGGCAATTCATTCGTTATTGCGGATATTCCCGGACTTATTGACGGCGCAAGCGAGGGTATAGGTCTCGGCCACGAATTTCTGCGCCACGTTGAGCGCTGCCGCCTGCTTATCCACATCGTTGATGTTAGCGGCTTTGAGGGCAGAGACCCCAAAGAGGATTTTGAAAACATAAACCGCGAGCTCAAAAAGTTTAATCCTGAACTTGCAGACAAGCCCCAGATAGTTGCAGGCAACAAGATAGATATGGCGGAACCTGAGCAGATTGAGGATTTCAAAAATTGGATAGATGCAAAAGGCCTTGAATATCACTCTATCTGCGCACCGATTTCAGAGGGCACTCAGGAACTGATGAACGCCGCATGGCAGAAGCTGCAGGAACTTCCCCCTATCAAGGAATATGAAGCTGAAGAAATACCGCTTGAAAGCCTTGTTAAGAACGAGGGCGGCTTCAAGATAACCCAGCCCGAAAAAGGCTGCTATATCGTTGAGGCATCGTGGTTCCCGCGCGTACTCAAAGGCGTTGACACAGAGGATTACGAAAGCCTGCAATATATGCAGAGAGTGCTTGAAAAGAGCGGCGTATTTGACGCCCTGCGTGAAAGAGGAATAGAAGAAGGAGACACGGTTATCGTTTATGACATTGAATTTGAGTACGTACCGTGATTTAATATGAGATTTACTGATTATGATATTGACGCTAAAGCACTGAGCCCGCTGAACCTTGCTTTTATCGGTGACTGCGTTTACGAGATGCTTGTGCGTGAAACACTTGTGGCTAAAGCAAACAGACCTGTAAACGATTTACACCGTGAAAGTGTTAAATTTGTTAGCGCAAAAGCGCAGACAGAGGCTTTTGAAAAAATAAAAGATCTGCTCAGTGAAGAAGAAACGGCTCAGTTCAAGCGCGGCAGAAACGCAAAAACAGGCCACATGCCGAAAAGCGCAACCGTTGCCGAGTATCACACCGCAACAGGAGTTGAGGCTCTTTTCGGTTATCTCTACATAAACGGTCGGCTGGACAGAATAAAAGAACTTTTTTCAGTCATAGACAACGAAAACGAATAGCAAAAAGGCAGGAACGTAATATGTTCCTGCCTTTTTTATACTCTTAAATAAAATTAATAAATAGCCGCCATTTCCTTTTCGTTGAAAGTAAAAGAATCGGTAAAAAGCTCATTTTGAAGGAATGTGAGTATTTCTTCATAAGAAGCAGTTTTAATGTCTATCCTCTCGGTATCTTTGTTGAATATACCCCACTGTTCTCCCGCATTGAAAGTTTTATAAGTCCACTTTGCGGTGCTTATGCCGTTATCTTTATAAAGTTTATCCGCATAAGCCTCATTTTCTCCGTTGTTGTACTCACCCACGAAAACGGCAACGCCCCACTTCTTGCGCATTTTAACCAATTCCCTGACACGTGAACGTATATCAGATGCCTTGGTATCATAAAGATGCATCTGATAAAGCATATTTGTATAACCGCTTTCTTCGGGGTCTGGCAACACATCAGCAGACCATATCCCCTCAAAACTGATAATATGGTTGTCGCCTGTTTCCCTCACTGCTTTGTAAAGTGTGTCATATGCTGAATTTGTCTTTTCTACCGCTTCATCACTTTCTGCCTGCCAGGCGTTTGCTCCTTCGTATCCGCCGTTGTTCTGCGGCTCGTTGAGTAAGTCATAGGCGGCAATAATTTTTTCGTCCTTATAACGCTCTGCAATGCCTTTCCAAAGCTTAACGCAGGTGTCCATACAAGCTTTATCGGTATAAAGCTGATTTCTGCCCGCTTTTCCCGTTGAATGATTCATACTCTGACCGCCCGGAGCGCCGTGCATATCAAGTATGACATATATATTGTGCTCGCGGCACAGCTCAACAAGCCTGTCTATCTGCCTGAAGCCCGGATTATCATCAGGGTTTTCAGTAAGCCATTCGCCGCTTTCCGTCATAAAATTCCTGTACCAAAACGGCACACGAACACAGTTGAACCCAAGTTTTTCTATCTGAGCAATATCCGTATCACGAATAAAATTATTTTCATAGGTATTTATCAGTTCGGCTGTTTTCTCTGCCCCGAAACGCTCTGAAAGCACCTCAATTGTATCGTAATATCCCCATTCATCGGAATAGTTCTCTATCCAGCTCATCCAGGTTTCGATAAGCAGCCAGTTTCCGAGATTAACGCCGTGCAAAACAACCTCATTACCGTTTTCATCAACTAGCAAACCGTTCTCCACCCTGAGCATTCCGCCTGTCGGGTCATTATTTTCCGCATAACGCGAAAGTTCATAAACAGGTTTTTCAGGCGATGAGGCACAGCCGCAGAAAGCAAAAGCAACAGCCAAGAGCACTGCCGTAATACGCATTGCATTTCTTTTCATAACAAACACCTCTCCATAAAAAGATTAAGAAATAAAAAAACTTGCCCCGATTTTATTATAGACCGAACTTTCAAAGGATACAAGAGGCTAATTAACACATAAGTCAAGACCTCCGGCTAAGCCGGAGGCTTGAGTAAGCCCTAGAAGGGCTTTTTACAGACATAACCCCTAAAGGGGCACTGAAAAGTTTGCCAACCGCATTGTTTTTTCAGGCTACCCCTCAAGGGGTTATTTTTATGCTTTTTTGTTCACGCTACCCGTAAACGGGTCTACAAACTCTTTCAATTCTATTTGATCTGCTATTTTATCTTCTGTGAGTTGATTTCGTATGTACTCTTGGATTTGCTTTTTGTTGCGTCCTACTGTATCTACAAAATATCCTCTTGCCCAAAAGTGTCTGTTTCCATATTTGTATTTTAAATTTGCATGTCTATCAAATATCATCAGACTGCTTTTCCCTTTGAGATATCCCATTATCTGTGAAATACTATATTTTGGCGGCACACTTATCAGCATA
>URIN01000017.1 GCA_900547915.1 uncultured Clostridium sp.
GTTTTGCAGGGTTGTTTTTTTATGCAAAATGTGATTGTTTATGATTACCTCTTTGTTCCTGCGGGTCCTCGCAGAGAAACTGTGCATATAAATAAAATTAAAGCCCCGTATATAACGGGGCTTTTTGTTTGCTGATTTTATGTTTGGTTTTTTGTGACTTCTGCATCGGGTGCGGGGAAAACGATGATAACTCTGAAAGTTTTTGAAACTTCGTCATACATCCATTCACAGTCGCCGTCATATTTTTCTGCTGAAGCCTTAATGCTCTTTGTGCCTATGCCGTGGATACCGCCGCTCTTTGTTGAAACAAGTTCTCCGTTGTTTGTCACAGGCGCTTCGGCACAGGAATTTACAACGTCAATAATTCTTTTGCCGCTTTCGTTACGCTTTATTATAAGCGTTATTTTACCATTTTCTGTTTTAGATGCTGCTTCAAAGGCGTTGTCAAGCAGATTGTTCATCATTGATGATAAATCAAAATCATCCATAAATTTCAGATTTTCAGAATAAGTTTCGGCAGAAAAATCAATTTTTGCGCCTTCACACATAGTTGTGTATTTGCTCAGTATAAGGTCAAGCATTCTGTTTTTCGTTTTGCCTATATATTCATATTTGCCTATACTGCCGTAAATGCTGTTTATGTATTTTTCCGCCTCTTCAGTGTTCCCCAGCCCCTTTACTGAGCTGAGGTGGTTTTTGAAATCATGCATCAGTCGTTCAAGTGCGCTGTTTTTCTTTTCAAGCAGTTCCAGATATTCTATGTCCAGCTTTTCTTTTTGACCCGCTATCTGAAGTTCCATAATTTCACGGGCATTTTTCTGTGTGTTTTCGTACACCCAAAACACCGTAATGTTTGTTATTAGCTGTAAAAGCATAAGCAGGCTGCAGAATACTCCTGTAAGTGGCTCGGGAGGCACAGAACTGATAAGGTAATGCAGAAGCACGGCACACAGTAGGCTGCTTAGCGGAAGAAGCATTAGAAGTCCGTATTTGCCTGTATCATATTTTACATTTTTCTTTCTTGCTATTGCGGTTATTATTTTTATAACGATAAAAAACAGCGTTTTGCAAATTACCGCGTCAACGGCGAAGAGAAAAAAGTTGTTGCTATAGTGGTCAAGAGATTGCCCCAATGAAAACGAAATGGCGTAAATAGTTATCATTTCCGTTGCAAACATGGTAACAGTGCCTATTGCAGAATGAAAAAACGCAGATTTTGGTTTTATAGCAAAGCACATCATAGCCAGCGCAATGTTTACCGCCAAAAAAGCCGCTCCGTTTACGATTGAATTGTCAGTAATAAAGGCGTACAGACAAAAAAGCACAACGTATCCAGCTGTGTATATAAGTATCGTTTTTAAGGTGCGGATCTTTGAATTAAACAGGTTTTTGAAGTAGTTGAGCATTATCAGCAGTTCTGCAATAAAAATAGCTGCCGTAAACGCAAGTTTCATAAAATCACCTCTAAGGCGTATAGCGTTTCAGACATCCGCCAATGCAGGCGTGTATGTGAGAATCACATGCTTTGAAATAAAAAATATCTTTTTCTGAATTCCGCCTGGTTTTTTGCCGAAATGGGTACATAGTACGTTTCGTTGCTGCATTTTATCATAATGGAAGATCGTTTATATGTATCTACAAAGTTAAGGTTTACAATATAACTTGAATGCGGTGAGAAGAAATAGGATGCCCGCAGTTTCTCTTTCCATTCCGACATTTTCAGTGCCGTTGTGTAAACGCCGCTTTTGGCAACAACTGATGTTTTTCTGCCGTATATTTCAACGAGGGCAATTTCTTTTGCAGGTATTTTGAGCACATCGCCTGTTTTTGTGTGGATGAAAGTTATAAAACTCTCGTCAAGCTGCTGCGCTGCCGAATCAAGCGCAGCAAACAGTCTTTGAGTGTCTGCAGGCTTTTTGAAAAACCTGAATGCGTTTAAATCAAAAGCGTCATCAAGGTATCTGTCATAAGCAGTAACAATAAAAATAACCGTGCGTTCGTTTTTCTTTTTTAGTTTCCTGCCTACGGCTATGCCGCTGTCATCGCCGAGTTCAACGTCAAGAAAAGCCACGTCAAAGGGAATCTCGCTCTGCGTTATATCTTTTGCGGATGTAAATTTATATATGTTGAGCGGGATATGTCTGCTGCCGAAATAGAACGATATTTTTTGTTCCAGGTCGTTTATGCCGTTTATATCGTCATCACAGATGGCAACATTCAAATCAATCACTCCTTAAAATAATATGTTTTAATATACCACATAAATTGATTTTTCGCAATCTGAATTTGAAAACGGTGCGGAATACTGACATTATAGGAAAATATCTGCGGAATCGTGTAAAAATCCCGCCCGGGCGCTTGCCTGAGCGGGATTAAATTTAATATGTTATTTTATTTGCGGTTATTTTTCAATATTTTTGCACGCAACAAAAGAAACTCCCGTGTCAAAAAGATTTTCAATAACCGTATCGCCAACTTTTACGGGCACCTCAAGCGTAATATCGTCAAGCAGTCGCATAGCGTCAAACATCTTTCCCTTTGGGATAGCGTTGTTTGTCTTTACGGGGCAGCGTGGGTATTCCGCGCTGTTTGTGCGCACTGTTGAAGTAACTACGCGAACGGGATTTTTAAGTTCGTTTTTGCCGTATATCGCACCTCTCGGGCAGGCGTTGCCGGTAACGGCATAATCGTTGTCCTCATCAACCGTCAGGTGGCAGCCCTTGGGGCAGGTAATGCAGATTAACTGTGTCATATTTACGCCTCCTCGTCAGCCGAAACCGTAATTTTTCCGGACTGTATCTTATCAAGCAGAACTTTCGGCAGGGCTATTTTTTCCATTTCGCCGGGTGCCATATGCTCTCTCTTGAATTTTGCTATAACGGTATCGCCGTCCGTTACGGTTATGGAAGATTTTTCGAATATGCGGCGTACACGGAAGAATATTTCCGCTTTTTCCGCACTGCGTCTTATCTTCTGCGGCACGGTGTAGCCAATATTCGGATTAGTTTCAAGTTTAATGAAGTCATCACGGTCCTTTTCACCGTTCAGTACATAATCAGCAGCGGCTTTGCCGGCACGCTGGCTCTCACCTGTAACAAAGTCAACAAGGTCGTGAACGTGAACAACGTTTCCGCAGGCAAAAATACCGCTTTCCGAAGTTTCCATATTTTCAAAAACAACGGCGCCGTTCGTGCGCGGATCCATTTCTATGCCAGCCGTTCTTGTAAGCTCATTTTCGGGGATAAGACCTACCGAAAGAAGCACGGTGTCACAGTCAAAATACATTTCAGTGCCGGGAACGGGTTTCCTGTCCGCGCCTACCTCGGCAACGGTTACGCCCTCAACTCTGTTTTTGCCCTTGATGTCAATAATGGTGTGTGAAAGATAAAGCGGAATATCAAAATCGTTGAGGCACTGCACTATGTTTCTCTGCAGACCGCCCGAATAAGGCATAAGTTCAACACAGGCAAGCACCTTTGCGCCCTCAAGCGTCATACGGCGCGCCATAATAAGTCCGATATCGCCGGAGCCTAATATTACAACTCTCTTGCCAACCATATGACCCTCTATATTTACATATCTCTGAGCGGCTCCTGCGGTAAGAACGCCTGCGGGGCGTGTGCCGGGAATAGAGATGGCGCCTCTTGTTCTCTCACGGCAGCCCATTGCAAGCACAACTGCGCCTGCGTCAAGTATCTGATATCCGTTTTCGGAGTTTATGCAGTGAACCTGACGGCCTTTTGTTATCTGAAGCACCATTGTGTCAGTCATGACCTCAATGTTTGTGTCTTTGAGCATATCGATAAATCTGCCCGCATATTCGGGTCCGGTAAGCTCTTCTTTAAAATACTGAAGTCCGAAACCGCTGTGAATACACTGATTAAGGATACCGCCGAGTTCTCTGTCTCTTTCGATGATCAGTATCTTTTTAAGTCCGTTTTCATATGCGGAAAGCGCCGCCGCAAGACCCGCGGGGCCGCCGCCTATAACTATAAGCTCATACATCACTTTGCACCTCCGCACTTCGTTTCACCCGTAAGGATATAGCTGCCGGTGTTGTCCTGCAGAACGTCCTCATAGGGGATATTCTTGAATTTTGCAATTATCTCAAGCACCTTGGGGCCGCAGAAACCGCTCTGGCATCTGCCCATACCCGTGCCTGCTCTTCTCTTTATTCCGTCAAGCGAAACGGGCGGAATGGGAGAATTAAGAGCGTCTATTATTTCGCCTTCCGTAATCGTTTCACAGCGGCAGATAACTCTGCCGTAAGCAGGATTTTCGGAAATCACTCTGTTCTTTTCATCGTTTGAAAGCTTTTTAAAGCGCAGATGCTTTCTGTTGTCAATGATGTTTTCTTTCTTGTTGAGTTCAAGTCCCTTTTCGCCCAGCATCTTAACAGCTTCAAGCGCAATTGCGGGAGCAGCGGAAAGGCCTGGGGATTTGATGCCCGCAAGGTCAAGGAAGTTTTCCGCAGCGAACTCGATGATGAAGTCATCTCTGTCTGTTACGGCACGTACGCCTGTAAAGTTTCTTATGTTCTCTCTGAAAACTATGGACGGCACGGATTTTACCGCTTTTTCCCTTATGTAATCAAGACAGTGTGATTTTGTTGAGGTATCGTCCTTGTCTCGCGGGTCGGCGTTCGGGCCGACAAGCAGATTTCCGTGGCAGGTGTGCGTTACAAGCACGCCTTTTCCGTCTTTATCAGGGCACTGGAAAATAACATGGTTTGCCCTTTTGCCCTCGCTAAGGTCAAGCAGGTAGTATTCGCCTGCGCTCGGCTTTACCGTATATGCAGGCTCGGCAACCATATTGTGAACAGTATCGCAGTCAACACCTGCGGCATTTATAACAAACTTCGCGTCAACACTGCCGTTTGGTGATTCAATATGCCAAAATCCGTCTTTCTTCTCAATCGAGGTTACTTCAAATTCAAGTTTTACATCGGCGCCGTTTCTTACCGCTGTTTCGGCAAGCGCAATGCCGTATTCCCACGGATTTACTATTGCAGCTGTGGGTGCGTAAAGCGCGCATATAGCCTTGTCGGAAATATACGGCTCCATTTCCCTGAGCTCATCTGTGTCAACAATTTTAAGACCCTCAACGCCGTTTTCGTTTCCGCGGCGGTAAAGTTCCTCAACTTCTTTTTTGTCATCCTCAGAAAACGCAACAACAAGTGAACCTATTTGCTGATACGGCACATCGAGCTTTTTGCAAAGCTCGCCTGCCAATTTTGAGCCTTCCACATTCAGGCGTGCCATAAGCGTGCCCGGCAGCGGGTCATAGCCCGCGTGGATAATGGCGCTGTTTGCCTTTGTTGTACCACAGCAAACATCATTGTTTTTTTCAAGCACGGCAACCTTAAGTTTGTATTTGCTTAAGTCGTAAGCGCATGCTGCGCCCACAATGCCTGCGCCGATAATGGCAACGTCATACATTTTTACCCCTCCTGTATGAATCAATAGTCATTTTCAGACTGTACGCTTGTTTCCTCTTCAGATTTATCAGTGTAAATGGTGGGATACCATTTGGATGAAAACCTGTAAGGATTTATTTCTCCCCGCGCATCGTACCACACCTGCGGATAGTGAACAGAACTGTTTGGCTGTGCGTTATCCTGTGCAGGCGCCCCCAGCGCGCAAACAACAACAAATTCGAAATTCTGCATAAAATCAGAATTTGTTGCTATTGTAAGCAAATTATCTTCTTTGTAATTTATATCATAATCCGTCTCGTAAAGAAATCTGTGATAAAGACGGTCTTTGTAATCGTTGAAGCTCAGCGGTGTCATCTGTTGAGTAACGTCATACGGAAAAACATAGCCGCTGTCATCCTGCGGATCTTTATTTGTGTAAAAAGCGCCAATTACAGTAAATTCATAATCCTCATAAAGTGTGGAATAAGTGATTTTCTGCGGCGAAGCAAGATAGCTTTCAGCACTCCCAAAAGCGCTTTCCAAATCACATGCGCCTGACGGAATGTGAATTACTGTGTTAAAATCAAGCCCGTCTGTTCTGTTTGAAAAATCAAGTGACGGCAGGCTTGTTGCCTCGCTTTGCGCAACATAGCTGCTGTATCCGCACGCTTCGATTGAAATATATCCCGTTGTTGATGGCGTTTTGGCATACTGCTCACAGAAATTTTCCCTTATCCCCTCAGGGAAGTTTACATTAGGGTATTTTTCCATATATGGGCGCAGATAAGCTGTTCTTGAATAGTTTACTCCGGCAATCGTGCCTGCAGCAACGGCGACAGCGCATATTACCGCAACGCAGGATATAACTATCTTTTTGCCTTTACTTGTTTTTACAAAATCCTTAGTTCTTTTTGCGCTGTTTTTAAATTTTTCACCGGCGTTTTTAAGGCCGATTTTCTTTTTGCCGCTGTCTTTTTTGCTTTTGGCATTATCTTTTCCGTTGTGTTTTTCACTGTGCTTCAGGGAATGTAACGGCTTTTTTACTGGCGGCTTTTGTTCGGACTTTTCAAAATCTATTTTGCCGAAATTTTTTTCTCGTTCTTCTTTCTGCTTTTGGTAGTCGCCCAGAAGTTCGTCAATTTCGTCAGCTTTGTTTATGTTTTTATCTTTTTCGCTCATATGCCTGCCGCCTTTATAAATCTGCGTTTTGCGCCTTTCACGGCAGCGTTCATCATTTCGTCAAGCCCCTCTATTTTAAGTTCGGCTTCCTCAACGTCCTGCGGTTTGGGCCTGGTGCGTGGGTGCTTGGGTGTAAACACGGTGCAGCAGTCCTCATATGGCTGAATGGATGTTTCAAAAGTGTCTATTTTTCTTGAAACAGCGATAATCTCGTCTTTATCCATACCTATGCAGGGCCGGAAAACGGGGAATTCGGCAACGCTGTCAGTGCACTGAAGAGCATAAATTGTCTGGCTTGCTACCTGACCAAGACTTTCACCTGTGATAAGCGCGCGGCAGTTCTGATTTTCGGCAATGATATTGCTTATCTTCATCATTATGCGGCGCATAACAAGTGTGAAATATTCCTCTGGGCAGTAATCCCTTATAGCTTCCTGAATTTCTGTGAACGGCACAACATAAGTGGTAATAGTGCCACAGTAAGCAGAAACTTTTTTGAGCAGGTCCATAACTTTCATTTCGGCAAGCTCACTTGTGTACGGCGGCGATGCAAAGTGGATAGCTACAAGTTCTATTCCTCTTTTTGCCATCATATATGCCGCAACGGGGGAGTCTATTCCTCCGCTGATAAGAATTGCCGCTCTGCCGCTTGTGCCGGTAGGCATACCACCTGCGCCCTTTATGTTATTGCCGCGCACAAATGCGTGGTTGTCTCTTATCTCAACAGTAACCGTTACGTCGGGATTGTGAACGTCAACTTTTAAGTGGTTGAATTTCTTAAGCAGCGCGCCTCCGAGCTCACGGCATATCTCGGGCGATTTGAGAGGGAATTTCTTGTCGCTTCTTTTTGCCTCAACTTTAAATGTTGAAACAAGTGAAAGTTCGTCTGCAAGATATTCCTTTGCCGTGTTTACAATGCTTTGCATATCTTTTTCGCACACTGCGGCACGTGAATACGCCGCTATGCCGAATACTTTTCCAAGCCTGTCGGCAACATCGTCAAGGTCTGCTCCCTCGGGCGCTTCTACCATAATGGTGGACTGGCTTTTGGTGAACTTGAATTCACCGAGATCCTCCAGATGACGGCGCATATTTTTTATAAGAACGTCCTCAAACGATGAACGGTTGAGCCCTTTTAAAACAAGCTCTCCGTTTTTTACAAGTATAATTTCTTTCATATTTACCTCGGGTGTTTTTCTGTTAGGTCTTTTATTGCTGCGGCGCAAATTTCGCAGTCCTGCTTTGTGTTGAAACGTGAAAAGCTTATCCTTATGCTTTTGTCCGCAATTTCATCACTCAGGTGCATTGCCGCCAGCACGTGGCTCTTTTTTCCTTTTGCGCAAGCTGAGCCGTTGCTTACATAGACTTCATATTTTGAGGAGAGCTCCTGCACTATTGTCTGGCTCCTCATAAATGTGGGAACGTATACATTTAATATATAAGGCGATGCGTTTTCATCGCTGTTAAATTCTATTCCGTCAATTTTTGACAATAACTCTCTCAAATAAGAGTTGAGCCCGCTTACCGCTTCAGACTGCATCTCAATGTCAGGCAGTGCAGCTGCGGCTGCGCCGAAGCCTGCTATAAGCGGTGATGCTTCAGTTCCCGGGCGCATGCGCTTTTCCTGTTCGCCGCCGAAAACGCGGGGCAGTATCCTTGTGCCTTTTTTTATGTAGAGCGCTCCAGTGCCTTTGGGGCCGTGTATCTTGTGCGCTGTAACGGAAATCATATCCGCGCCCAGTTTTCTCGGATTTATCTTTACTTTGCCGAACGCCTGCACGCAGTCTGTGTGAAACAGCGCAGGCGCTTTTTTCATTTCTATTATCTTTTTAATCTTATCTATCGGCATTATTGAGCCAATTTCATTGTTTATGTACATTGCGGAAACAAGAATGGTTTTGTCATTAATCGCCTCGGCGAAATCAGCCGCCGAAATGTTGCCATGTTTGTCCGGCATAAGGCGAATTACCTCAAAGCCCTGCTTTTCAAGTTCGTCTGCCGCGGCAACAACGCTTTCATGCTCTATTGCCGTGGTTACTATTCTGTTTCCTGCGCGCCTTTTTGCAGCTGCCGCTCCGAAAAGAGCAAGGTTGTTTGCCTCTGTTGCTCCGCTTGTAAAATATATCTCATCTTTTTCACAGCTTAAAGCTCGTGCAATTGCCTCCCTTGCCGAGATAAGCGATTTTGCCGCTTCAATTCCCGGCATGTGCAGGCTGGAGGGGTTTCCGAAATTCTCCGTCATCATATAATTGACGGCTTCAACCGCCTCTCTGCACGGCTTTGTTGTGGCGCTGTTGTCAAGATAAACTGCCATTCCTTATCATTTCCCTGATCTTCATTATTCCTATCTGCGTTTTGGCGTCTTTGAACTCGCCGTTCATAACACGCCTGAACGCCTCTTCAAGCGGCACTTTATAAACGTCAAGCCGCTCGTCCTCGTCAAGATGCTGCTCTCCGTATTCAAGCTGCCTTGCAAGGTAAAGTCTTATTATTTCGCCGCAGTAACCCGGCGTGGGGTAAAGCTCCCCGATATATTTGAATTCTTCTGCCGTGCAGCCGCACTCTTCCGCAAATTCGCGTTTTGCCGCTTCATCGGGGTCTTCGTCTTTTTCCAGTTTGCCGGCAGGTATCTCAAACATCGTTTCTCTGTACGGCGCTCTGAACTGGCGCACAAGCAGAATTTCATTTTCCTCAGTAAGTCCGATTATGGCAACGCCGCCGTTGTGGTCAACTATCTCACGCTTTGCCTGAGTGCCGTCCACAAGTGTAACGGTGTCCTCATGCACGGTGATTATCCTGCCGTTGAAAATTCCCGTGCTCTCCTCGGTCTGTTCGAAATAGCCGAGGGCAATGGATTCTACATCTTCTATTTTTTCGGCAATGAAATCTGCACCGGCTTCAATAAACTCAAATTTGGTGCCGTATCCCCACATAGCGCCCACGGAAAGCATTCCGTTTGCTTTTGCTCCGGCAATGTCGTATTTTTTGTCACCCACCATAAAGGTGTTTTCGTTGTTTACACCCATTGTGGTCATACAGCGGGTTATTATGCTTGCTTTTGATTCGCAGTCAGCTGTAAAGCTTACACCGCAAACACAGTCAAAATATTTCATAACATTGAAACGCTCAAGCAGCATCTCAATGTATTTCTGCGGCTTTGAGGAAGCTATGCCAATCTTCAGACCGTCTTTTTTCAGAGCGGCAAGCAGCGTGTCCACACCACTGTAAAGAGAACTTTCATATACGCCCTGGTTTGTGTATCTTTCTCTGTATTTTTTGACAAGCTCAAGCGCCCTCTGGGGGTCTGCGCCGAAACGTTCCTGAAATGTTACAAGCAGCGGAGGACCGATGAAAAACTCAAGTTCATGGTCGTCTTCCGGCACGGGGTATCCAAATGACTCAAGCGCGTATTTAGCGCTTTTTACAACTCCCGGCGCTGTTTCGCAAACAGTTCCGTCAAAATCAAAAATAACAGCTTTAAATTTCATAATAAACCTCTGTTGCCATAAATTGCGGTTAAAACCGTAACGGCGTGCGTGCTCAGCCCAGCTTTGCCATAAATTTATCGCTCAGCACCGCAAAGCGCTCAATAGTTCCTGCGCCTATTTTTTCACCCTTTTCATTTTGGGCGTAAACGGCAAAAGTTATCTTTCTGCCGCTAACTTCGGTTATTTCGGCGTGCGCGGTTATTTTTTCGCCTGTTTTGCTTGCTCTGTCATGTGAAACATTTATATGTGTGCCCACGGTGGTTTCGCCGTCTTCAAGGTAAGGGGCAACAGCGTCACAGGTGGCGCCTTCCATAAGTGCAATCATAAACGGAGTGCCGAGCACCTCAAGCGAACCGCTGCCTGCGGCAACTGCGGTATTTGTGCTGTTCACAGTAAGTTCCTTTTCCGCAAAAGCGCCTGTTTTTATCTCTTTCATAAACAAACCTTTCCCGCGCTGCGGCGCGAATTTTGCTCTGCCGCATAAGCGGCGGGGTTTACAATTCAGTATAACATAAAAAGACCTGTAATACAATATTAATAATTATACGCCGTATTCGTTTTACGTATACACATGACGCTGTGAAAAACAGACTGTTCGGCCTTTTGATATTGCTGGTTTTATGTGTGTATTTACCGCATACGGTGGTATTTTTCTCAATAATGTGTTACAATATGCTTCACGCATTATGTATATGGGAGGAACTGCAATGAAAGAGGGGCAGCGCAGGATATACCTGCTTGATGAGCTGCGAGGATTTGCGATAATATGTATGGTGTTTCACCATATGTTTTATGATATAGGGTTTGTTTTGCACTATGATATAGGCTATAAGATATTTAATTTTCTTTGTGTGTTTCAGCCGCTTTTTTGGGCAATATTTATAATCACTTCAGGTGTATGCAGCCGCCTTTCAAGAAATACTGTGCGCAGAGGAATTATAGTTTTCGCCGCCGGTCTGGCGGTTACGCTTGTTACCGCAGTTATAATGCCTGCAATAGGCATAACAGGGGCGGAAATATATTTCGGCGTTCTTTCCTACTTGGGTCTTTCTATGATAATAACGGGCATTTTTATGCCGCTGATTAATAAGCTGGGTAAAAAAGGTTCCATTATTGGTATGGCAGTCAGTGCTGTGCTGTTTCTTGCAACTTATTCCGTCAGTGACGGCAGCCTGCTTTTCGGACTTGTTGAACTTCCGCAGTCGTTTTACAGCAATAATATTTTTGCGTTTCTCGGTTTTCATAACGGCAGCTTTTTCTCTGCTGATTATTTCCCGCTTATTCCGTGGCTGTTTATGTTCCTTTTCGGAGCGTTTCTCGGCAAATGGGCAAGGGACGGGGCGCTTCCGAAAGGGTTTTACAAAAGCCGTGTCAAATTTTTGCAGAAAGCGGGCAAAAACAGCTTGTGGATATATCTGCTTCACCAGCCGGCACTTTATGCCGTTATGTATCTGTCTCTTATACACATCTGACGCTGCCGACGAATAGCCTTGTGTA
>URIN01000018.1 GCA_900547915.1 uncultured Clostridium sp.
TACACAAGGCTATTCGTCGGCAGCGTCAGATGTGTATAAGAGACAGGTAATATTCAGGATGTAGAGTTTATCGCTATCAACAGTGATAAGCCTGCACTTGCAAAGTCTCAGGCAGCTCAGAAAATACTTATCGGCGAAAAAGCAACTAAAGGCCGCGGCGCAGGTGCAAAGCCTGAAGTTGGTAAAAAAGCCGCTGATGAAAGCAGAGAAGCTATCACAGATGTACTTACCGGAGCTGAAATGGTATTCATTACCGCAGGTATGGGCGGCGGCACAGGCACAGGTGCTGCTCCTGTTGTAGCTCAGGTTGCAAAGGATCTCGGAATACTTACGGTCGGCGTTGTTACAACACCGTTCGCTTTTGAAGGTAAAAGACGTATGGATCAGGCTCAGGTAGGCATAGACGAGCTTGCTCAGTATGTTGATTCAATTATGGTTATTCCTAACGAAAATCTTAAGTTCGTTACAGATGAAAGAATTACTCTTCTCAACGCATTTGAAATTGCAAACGATGTTCTCCGTCAGGCTGTTCAGTCTATTTCAGATCTTGTAAACGCAACCGGTCTTGTAAACTGTGACTTCGCCGATGTTACAGAGATTATGAAAGATGCCGGTTACGCACATATGGGTGTCGGCAGAGGCAAGGGCAAGGACAAGGCTGAGGTTGCAGCTCAGGCAGCTATCTCCAGTCCGCTTCTCAATACTTCGATCGATGGTGCACGCGGTGTGCTTCTTAATATCACTGCTTCTTCAGATATCGGACTTGAAGAAATCGATGTTGCATCTACAATCGTTAAGAATGCTGTTCATCCTGATTGTGAAATCATCTGGGGTGCTAATGTTGATGAGAACCTTGAGGATGAAATGATCATCACTGTTGTTGCAACAAGATTTGGTGACAAGGGCCCCGGAGCTCCTATTAAGTCAACCAC
Organism: uncultured Clostridium sp.; assembly: GCA_900547915.1. GTDB lineage: Bacteria > Bacillota > Clostridia > Oscillospirales > Acutalibacteraceae > Eubacterium_R. The sequence goes on from URIN01000018.1 coordinate 933, forward strand.
AGCAAATATTGAGGTTGCTCCTCCTGATGCTCAGCCTGCTAGCTCATTCACAGCTAATGATTCAGATACATTCAATGATATCGTAAGCCTTTTCAATAAGAAATAATTAGTTATTAAACGCCCGTTGAAAATTCAACGGGCGTTTTTGTATATTCCTTTTGTTTATTTATTGTCAAAATGTATATGTCAGTTAAAAATGTTTAAACAATGTTGAAATTATTAATATAAAGCTTTTTGACTTTACAAAAATAAGTGTATATATGAACTTTAAACTGCGTTTCAACATTTTTAACATCGTTTTCAACATAGATTTTAACAAAATTATCCTGTAAAGATTAAACGCTTTACGAAAAAGAACCTCCGCTGTATACATTGTTTGTATACAGCGGAGGTTTGCACTTTGTGTATATTATGTATTTTTATCAGATATGTTTTTACCATTCTGATTTGGTATAGGATCTTATGATGTTGGTGATTATATTATCTCTCTTAAATCCCTGACCCTTGCCACCGTTTTTCTGGTCCTGAATCTTACCTGCTCTTATCGTTACAAATTCCGATTTGTCAATGATTTTTTCAATCGGCGGAATTTCGTCAAAGCTGTAATTTTCATCAGGTGATTCGTCTGTTATCTTGGTTGCAAGCCTTGTGTTTGAAAATTTCTTAACTGCAGTCATTGCAAGAATGATAACTCTGTTGTCTTCCGGCAGGGTAAGCTCTTTTGCGTTCCTTATATCTATTTCATAAAGGAAGAAGTATGCTTTGCCGTTAGCAATATCACCTTCGGGGTGGTGTGTGTGTGTAAATTCAAAACCTAAAACTGCATCTTTAATTTTAGCCGTCTGTTTAAGTCCTGCCATATCCCATACACCTATCGGCTCTTTGAATGAGTATACAGTAACAGGTCTTTCCTTTTCATCCACATAGAAAGTAACTTCACGGTCTCCCAGTGTGCTCGCAGCAAGCATATAGAGCTTCGTGCAGTTCTTGGGCAGTTCAATCTTTTGGCCGCGTGCCACAGTAACATCTTTGTCTGCGGATGTGTCAGGCATTCTGAATGTAATTCCTCCAACGGTTATCGACTGCGGGCAGAGCTCCGCTGGCAGGGAACAACCGCCGCCCTGAAGTATTACATTGCGCATATTCTCGTTAGGAGTAAATCCTTTTGTGTTGCATTCAAGTTCTATTTTTTTGAAACTCTCACGTGGTTTCTTTTCTACACCGTCAAGAATTATTCTGAATGTCTTTACTTCATAAGGCTTTAATGAGAATGAAACTGTCTTTGCCTCAAAGTGAGCGTCTTGCAGGTTTTTCTCGCTCGCAAGAGCTTCTTTGGCAGATTTTATCTTTTTGCAGAATTTAAGTTTAACATTCTTGCGTTCTTCACCGCCGCCTTCGTTTACACGCACGATAATTCCGTTTCCGTCCTGAGCAACCTTCACCGCTCTTACAACGCAGTTTTTGTCATTTACGCTCATAAATGAGAAACGGTCCCCAAGTTCGCCTGCTCGTCTTGCGCCTGTCTGAAACGCTGTGAACGGCTTGCAGAAACATTCACTCTCATATTGTGTACCGTTATCAAAATTGCCGTTGTGGCTGTAAATTGCAAAGCTGAATGTGTTTCTTCCGAGATCTTGTAAATCCTGTCGTGTCTCTTTCGTGAACGCACCGGCAGGTGTGTGTATGCAGGTAAGTCTCAGTGTGTTTGAGGAGGGCTTATCCCAGCCGTATTTGCAGTCTGAAAATACGGATACACCGTATTTGCCACTTCCGGCAGTAATGTCAGCCCATTTCTGAGCCGGAACTTCGTAAAGAGTTTCTGTGTTGTTTTCACGCTTAATAACTCCAAGTCCCAGATCATATGACGCGTATTTGTTGTAACAGCTGAATGGGAATACTGCTTTAAGCATTGTGCGCCTTGAGCGCCAGTCAATATTGTTCAATACTCTTATGTATTCACAGCCGCTTTCAAGATAAACAGTCTGCTCAATGGTGGAGTGGTCAAGTTCTCTTGTAACTTTTATCGCAACGCGAGCAGGACCGTTTTCAACTATCTCAAATACAGGCGTGTTGGCGTAGTACATCGGTTCGCGGTCAATATCTTTCTTTCTCATTTCCCAAGAGGGGTAGGAGAGTGCGCCCGTGTCTTTCAGGCACGCCATTTTTATAGGCGCTTCAAGAAGTTTTATTTTGTTCTTCTTGTCAATTATTGACGCAATATCGCCGTTCTTGTTGAAAATAAGCTGATATTTTTCATTTTCAAGCACATGCTCACTGACTTTTAAATCTGTCTTGATACTGCATGCACTGTTTGCGGGAACAACATCGTAAACTCTCATTCCGAGAGCGTCTACTTCCGCTGTAAAAATAATATCGAATTCTTTGCCCGATTTGTTTACTATCTGGCTTGGAACTTCGTTCCCGTCCTTGTCAAGTACCTTTACAAAGGTGCAGTTGTGCGTCATTCTGATGTGTGCAGAAACGGCGCTTTTTCTCTTGTGCGCAACAGAGTTGCTTACTATAACTGCGCATTCAGTAACCCAACTTGTGTCGAGCTCGTTTGCAAGAGCACCTGCAGCGCCGCAGTATTCCGTCTTGAATTCGCTGAGTGAAAGAAAGTAATCGCTCTGGCTGTCAACGCAAACATCCATATTGCCCGTTCCGGTGATGTCATCGTGGAACTGGTGCTGGATAACTCTTTCCCACGCCCTGTTAAGATTTTCAATGGGATATGTGTAAACGCCAGCACAGTGTGCCGCAGTGCACATACTTTCTGTCATATTTGCAAGCAGCTCGTTCTGTGAATTCAGCCTTTTGTTCATTGCACGTGAAGTGTAAGCTCCTGCTCCGTGGGAAGTCATAAGAAGTTCGCCGTCCCATCGGGGAAGTTTAGCTTTTTCGCTTTCGGGCAGTTTGTCAAGGTCTTTAAAGAATTCATCCGTTGTTGCGGAAACAATTTCAAAATCAGAAGTTTCGTTTTTGACAACGCTTTCCTCAACTGCTTTTACGCTTTCTTCCGTAGGGGAACCGCCCCAGTCGCCGGTGCCGTAAAGGTGCATGGTCTGCGGAAGTCCGCCCTCAAATGCATTCCTTGATATTTTGTTGATGACCGAAAGGTCTCCTCTTATATCACCGTCAAATTTATATCTGTATGATCTTGCGTCAAGACACGCAAATATCTCGCTTGAGTCTATGCCTTTCCAAATGCCAGTGTCGAAAGGAACGCCGTATGCTGAGCCCCAACTCAGCTTTTGAGTTGAAAATCCTTTAAGACCTGCGTGTTTTATAACACTCGGAAGCTGTCTGCCGAAACCAAAGCAGTCGGGCAGGAAAATGTCTGCACATTCTTTTCCGAACTTTTCTCTGAAGTATCCGTTTCCGAGAAGTATGTTTCTGAAAAGAGCCTCAGGGGAGGGGATATTTACATCTCCGTTTTCATATTCGGATCCTGCAACACACCATCTGCCCTCATCAATAAGTTTTTTTATGTACTCAAAGTGAAGAGGATAGTATTCCTCCATGAGTTTATATCTGAAAGCGCCCTCAAAATTAAATCTGTAATGCGGGTACTTCTCAATAAGTTCTATATTCTTTTCAAGTGTGTCCGGCAGAAACTCGTCAATAGTTTTGGCAAGATTCCATCGCCAGACGGTATCAAGATGCGCCGTAGCGGCAACATAAGCCTTTTTCTTTTCCATGTTATGACCTTATTTCTCTATGATCTCATATGTGAATTCATATGTTTTCTGAAGTTCCTTTACTTTCTCCTCATTGTCTTCAATAAAGGTTTCGGAATAAATTGATTTTCCGTCAACAGAATAATCCTTAACTATTTTGTTAAGGGCTTCCCAGGCTTCGTCAGCCTTGTCATATCCGTCCTCAAATTTAATAAGAAATTCTCTGTGTTTTGGTAACCTTACTTTCATAATAATTCTCCTGTTTGTTAATATTTTATACACCCATTATATATTCTATCTCTATTTATATCAAGATAAAATTATTTAATTAAAGATAAAAGAGCAGCAGTAAAATCCGCGTCCTGTTTATGCGTTCGCTTTGAGGGACCTTTCAGGTGCTTTCCTGCACGGCGTGCCGCTTTTGCATCATGTCTGCTGTTAAGTAGACCGTCAATGTTAAAATCGTTTATCACAAGACCATTTTGCGTGAGGGGGATAGCTTTTTTTGCAAGAGCCATAGCAGCCAGACCGTAATCCTGAGTTATAACAATATCGCCTTTTTCAGCATCGTTTACAAGCGCAAAATCCGCGCTGTCTGCTCCTTTTGATACTGTTATTACTTTTGCATTGTAACTGCTGAAATCGTGGCTCGTGTCGCAGTAGATTATTGCTTCAATGCCGTGCTTTTCAGCTTCGTCAACGGCTATTCTTGTAACCGGGCAGCCGTCAGCGTCAATAAGTATTTTCAATTTGTTCACCTCGTTTTTAAAAAAGAAACACACCTCAAAGGGTGTGTTTCTTTGCTTGCTATTATTTTATGAATTTCTGCCGTCAGCATCTCCTGCTGTTGGGTCTTCAGATGAACTGCGCGGGTCAACAAGTATGTTGTCATTCATAAACTCGCTTTTCTTTTCAAGCTCATTATTTACATATTCAAATCCGTATTCCTCAAAAACGGTGGGTGTGTCGGAAAACAGATTTGTGCCTATGCCAAGTCTGTTGCCCTGTATCTCAACTCCGATGCTTGCAAGAATAGTGGGAAACATATCAAAATTGCAGTACTGCCTGTTGATAAATCTCTCCGCAGGTGTGTTTGAAACATTCGGTGAAGGATTTATGATGAGGTTGAACTGCGTGCGCAGATAATCTTTGTCGAAGTCCTCAAAAAAGTCGGTATCCATACTTAGGTGGTCACCTATAAGCACAATGGTGGTGTTGTCATAATATGGCTGCTGTTGTATCCAGCGCACAAAATCAACAACCTGAGAACTGCTGTACGCAATTACGTTTGAATATTGGTCTTCATACGGAGTGGGAGCGTTTTTGCTCAGGTAGCCGTGTGGGCGGTGAGTGTCAGCTGTTTCCATCATAAAGTTGAACGGCTTTCCTGTTTCGTAAAGCCTTGTCAGCTCCTCTTTTGCAAACTCATAAAGTTTGTCATCCTCATAGCCCCACCATTCCTTGTAATCTTTGGGGATGTAGCCGTTCCTAACTGCATATTTGTAATCAAATATTTTTACATTGCCGTGCAGTTCATACATATATGTCAGACCGCCGAAATTTGCGTCAGCGCCGAACATTACAGTCTGCTCATATCCCTGATCTTTAAGCATATCGCACAGCGAGTACGCTCCGGGAAGGAAATTGCCTTCAGATCCATATGAATTACGCTCTGTTGGCACTTTCATAGGAAGACCTGTTGTCATGTTTACCATGGAAGCTACTGACCACTGTGTTCCCGTGCCTTGAAGAGGGCCGCCGAACTTTCTGTTTGTGTTTGAAAAAACATCGCCTTCATACGCAAGCTCAGTGAGCTCAGGCATAAGATTCTGGTCCATATATCCGCCCAGGTCTTTTGAAAGATAGCTGTTTTCCATAGATTCAAGATAAATATGGATAAGATTTCTCTTCTTTTCGGGGAAAACAACAGTTGTTGTCCTCGGGTCTGAGTAATTGTCGCTTATAAATGTTGATTTAGCAACATACGCATTGTAAAGCTGTTTGAGTTGAAATTGCTGAGAGCCGTAAGCAAGACCGCCGGCAAACATTGCTATGCCGAGGATTATGCTTATTATTCTGTGGAACAAGTCATTGAAAACTGTGATGTTTTTTCTGACTGTATGATAAACTACACTAAAATCGGAATACACAAAGATGCTGAAAACGGCAGTGCAGAATGCCGTCTGGAAAACGGGCTTTTCAAAAACATCAGTATATACGCCGGTGTCAGCACCGCCAGTTGGTGAAAACAGATTGATAACAAGCTGATCTGCAGTAACATCTCCGAATGAATCCTTGCCCCAAATAGAGCCGAAGAAAGCGGCACAGCCAAGCATAAACAGAAAGCAGGCGAGCAGCTTTACAAATCTTGTGCCGTGTGATTTCTTTCTGTTTCCTTTTTCAAATGTGAAATATCTGTTTACAAAAGCATATAAAAGCAACCATAATATGCCTACAACTATTGACAAAGCAAAAAATTTCAAATAATTTTCCGTAGAGTAATTAGTTGTGTCAAGGAAATGCTCGTACTTGAAAACATATCTAAGCAGTGCAATTGATGTTAGGTCGATAATAAAGATGTTTTTTATCGTTTCATGCAGTATTTTACCGAAACTCTTTTTTCTGCAAAACAGCAGAATCTCAATAACTGAGATAATCAGTGCACCTATTGTTCCGCTAAGGATAAACATACTATTCCTCTTTTCATAAAGTATTGACAACTGTGTTGTGATTGTATCATAAATATACTGCATTTACAACCTTCAGATGCAGCTAGAGGCAATATTGTTACACATCGTGATTTTTATAAGCTTATTTGATCCCTTTTTCGATTTTATAGAGCTCGAACATAAGTCGCAGCTTGAAATTATTATAAATGATTTTCAGTCTGGTTTTTACCAATGTTTTACTTTGCTTTTTTGATCTTGATAATTAAAAATTTTGGGTAAAAGAAAAGGCAGGTCATAAGACCTGCCTTGTGGTTGCGGGGGCAGGACTCGAACCTGCGACCTCCGGGTTATGAGCCCGACGAGCTTCCAACTGCTCTACCCCGCGATATTACTTTCCTTGCGGTATAAATATAATATACCATTCGGACGAAAAAAGCAAGAGTTTTTTTATATTTTTTTCAAACAATAGTATGGGCGGTGATAGTTTGAAAGAAATTTTTAATCGTTCTGCACAAATTGCGGCAGAAATTGTAGAAAACGGCGGAGAGATATCACGTGCGGAAGAATGTGTTATAAGAATATGCGAAAATGCCGGAGCCCAGAATATAAATGTTTTTATAATTCCATCGCTCATATTTGCCTCTGCCGAATTCGATGGTAAAAGATATACTGCGTTTAAACGTATTTATAAGCACGAACTAAATCTCGGTGCACTGGAAGAAGCAAATTCACTGTCAAGAGCTGTATGCACTGGAGAAAAAATTCAAAGTGTAGATTACACTTATCCTGTCTTTTTGCGCCTTCTTGCAGCTGCACTGGCAACGGGAGCTTTCTGTATATATTTCGGCGGCACAATTACTGATGCTTTTTTCTGTGCGGTCGCAGGTGCAGTAATCAGTATTTTTCCTTCTTCAAAGCTAAAGTTAAATCTCTTTTCAAAAATACTTGTGGAATCCACTGTGTGCGGATTTCTTGCGTTTATACCGCATATGTTAGGCGCTGATGTCAGCCCTGATAAAATAATGACCGGCACGATAATGCTGCTTATCCCGGGTATGAGTATTGGTAACGCTATGAAAGATATGATGGGCGGAGATATTATTGCAGGTATACTTGAAATCACGGAAGCTTTCGTTATAGCGTTTGCAATTGTGCTTGGCTATGCAGGCGTTCTACTGGTAATGAACAATGTTTAAAGCGTTTCTCTGTGTACTCGGAACAGTGGGTTTTTGTGTAATCCTAAATGTTTCAAAATCTAAGTTTTTGCTCGCTGTATTCGGCGGAGTGATTTCTGCTTTTACTGCTGCCTTGCTTGAAATGAACGGAGCAGGTTTGTTTAAAACAATTCTTGTTTCAATGATTGCCCTTTGCGCTTACAGTGAAATAGCCGCAAGGCTGTTCAAAACTCCTGCGTCTGTTATTATGATACCCGGTTCAATACCGCTTCTGCCCGGAGGAAGTCTTTATTATATGATGAGTTATCTTGTGCATTTTAATTCCGAAATGTTTTATCACTATGCTGCCGAAACGGTGCTTACAGGTCTCGGAATAGCACTTGGAGCGGTTATTGTTTCAATTGCAGTAAAAATAGCCACTGTCATTTCAAAAAATTAATCGTGCCTTGTTTCATCATCAAAACATTCACAAAAGCGAGCGGCAAAAGAAGGCTCTTCATTGCCTGAATAAAGATGAGATATATCGCCAAAACCTGTGCATCTGAACTGTGCAATTCCTTTCCGCCGTTCTTCTGTAACTATGGTGGTTACAGATGAGGGGAGGGCAACGAAATTGTGCCACAGTACCATGGGCGATATGCTGAATATGCGGCTGAGTATAGCGCACTCGATTGCAAAATGGCAGAACAGAACTATTGTTTTCCTGTTCGGATTTTCCGCTCTGTAAAGTCTGCCGTCACGAATATACCCGTGTTCAGCAAGAAAAGCATCTGTCATTTCACAGACATATTTGTATTCTTTTTTTACGTTCAGTGTTCGCATAAGAGGCGCTTTGTACCACTTTTCTGAATCATAGTAATCGTCCTTAGCAGTCCAGTACTCGGGCAGTCTGTCCCAGCAACTGCAAATACCTTTCGGCGTGATTACTTTTCCTTTGAATTCGTGAAGCCAGTCAAGTTCCTGCGCCTTCCTGCCGCCTAGGGCTTCAAGAGTATAAGCGGCAGTGTCTTTCGCTCTTCCTAGCGGGGATACATATATCTCATCGATATCCATTTTTGAAAGCCGCTGGGCAAGAAGCTGCGCTTCTCTTTTACCTTTTTCGGTTACTGTGTCGTTTTCATAATCCGGTTCTGCGTGCCGTGCAAAGATTATTTTCATATCAATTCCGCCTTTCTCTCTTAATAGTAGCATAATTGAACTTCGTTTTCAAATTGCGTCAAATTGTACAAAAAATAATGTAAAACAGAATGAATTTTATGGACTTTTCATTATTGGTGTGTTAAAATTTAAAATATAAATTGCTTGTGGGGGGTATAATGTGAGCGCTGAAAACACAGTGAAAGAGACCCGTTATGTAGGTGTAAAAGAAAATCTTGCTTACGGTTTTGCAAATGCCGGTCAGGTTTTCGGTTATAACCTTGTTGCCGGAGGGTATCTGTCATTATTCTTTACAAAGGTTTTCGGTATTCCGGAAGAAGCCGTTGCGCTTATGATACTAATTCTCGGTATTTGGGATACTGTAAATGACCCGCTTATGGGTTCGATTATTGATAAAACGAGGACGCGTTTCGGAAAACTGAGACCTTATCTTATGATCGTGCCTATACCGCTTTCCATTGCCACAATAATGCTTTTTGCCGGGCCGGAAATTCTTGCAGACGCAAAAAGCACCACAGTTAAAATTGTTTATATGTATATCTCATATTTTATATGGGAGTTCTTCTATACTATCGGTGATGTGCCTTTCTGGGGCCTCAGCACTGCTATTTCGCCGTCTACCTCAGACCGTACACGAGCCATATCATCGGCAAGATTTATTTCAGGCATACTCGGCGGACTTTCAACAACACTTCTGCCGGTAATGATGGATTTCACCAACAACGGCGTTTGGAAACTCACTCTTTCACACGATTTCCTTATTCTCGCTCTTATTGCGGGCACAGTGGGAATGGCGCTGTTTTCTCTGGCCGGATATAAAACTAAAGAGCGTGTCGTTCAGACAATCAAAGAGCCCTCAGTTATAGACGGCTTCAAGGTGATGTTCAAAAACAAACCCCTTATGCTAATAATTTTAGGGAACGTGCTTGGCACTCTTACGGGACTTGCAGGTGTTTTCCAAACCTATTATTATTCCGAAGTTCTCAACCTCAGTTCGGCTGTTTTGTGGATAAATCTGCCCGGCACCATTTTCGGATTTCTTACATATCTGCTTATTCCTAAACTTAAGAAAAAGTTCGATAACCGTCAGATTGTAATGCTCAACGTTATTTGCAGATTTGTTGTGGGAACCCTTGTGTTCTTTGCAGGTCTTGGCTTTTACCGCACCAATATTGTTGTTATATCAATACTTCTTATGGTGCAGAACTTCATATTCAGCTTTTTCAATACTATAAACAGCGTTATCCCCACCGAGATGATAGGCGATACGGTTGATTATATGGAATGGAAAACAGGGGAGAGAAACGAGGGCGTCAGCTTCTCAGTCCTTACTTTTGTAGGCAAACTCACAGGTTCTGTTTCAACTTCTATCGGAACAGCGCTTCTGCCCGTTATCGGCCTTTCTTTCACAACCAATGCGCAGGGTCTTCAGGTAGCCGTTAAAGGAGATAATACAGACCTTTATATATGGGCACTCTTTACCATCGTTCCGTATGTTCTCGGCCTGCTGACTCTTATTCCTTATGCCTTTTATAATCTGACGGGCAAGCGTCTTGCCGTTATACGTGAGGAAATGGCGGAGCGCCGAAGCAAACTTGCCGAAGAAATAAGCTCTGGAGGTGTCTGAATGCACGATATATGTCCAAAATGCGGAGCTAAAATAAGTAAATTCTATTTTAAACAGTACTGCCCTGAATGCGGTGTAAATCTTATGTACTATAAGCTTGACGAGCGCCTTGAGCAAGACGCCGAAAATGCCGAAAAGGAAGTGCAGGACCTGTGGCTTTTTATAAAAAAACTTGACAGGGCAAACGTTATAGAAAAATACTGTAAAAAGCACGGAAAACCGCTTCCTTGGGAACAGCAATAATTTTTGTTGACAAATCGTTTTCACTGTGGAAATATCTATTTACTTTGTGCTGTCTCTTATACACATCTGACG
>URIN01000019.1 GCA_900547915.1 uncultured Clostridium sp.
CAGCTTTTAAAATGATGACCACTTTCCTGTTTGGTTTTCTTTCCATCTTATAGTGCATCTTCTAATTCTTCTTCAGAATAACCAAACATATAATCTTCGTCCTTACCTTTTGATGCCCAAATTAGTGCTGCATCATAAACGCTTAAAGCGTCTTCATCATCGCATGGATCTCCATCCTCGTCATATCCCTCATAAAAATATTCGTTACAATGAGGGCATCTCCAGTAACCATCTTCATCATATTCAGTAGGTCTTCCACAAGTCCAACATTTAAAATCTGCCATATTTTAATACCTCCGTTTTAAAAATCATCATATACTTTTTATTCATCCCTCACCTGTGTTATTAGGAATAATTTCATCTATTGCATCTACATTGATCTCCTCCTTTTCCGTAATCAACTGTTTCTGCTTTTTTATCTTAATGTGTGTGTGGATTTTTTGGCAAATGATAATAACTCCCATGCCAAAACATGCCCCTGTTGCTAACAGAGGAACTGTTGTTGTTTTTTTTACATAAGCGACTCCATTATTAAATGCTACTTTATTCATTGCCTCAAGCCACTTATCAGGACCGCCTGCAATAGCTGCATTATGTGCCATTTTTGCATAAGACCAATCTTTAGGCAAATTAAATTCTCCTTTCTTTTTTATGATCATTGCATACTGCCTACTTTAAGGATAATACGGATTTGGTTTAAAGAATAGGCTAATTGCGTCTATTATTACTCCAATTCCGGCAAGTCCGCCTGTGCAGGCATATAGAATGCCGAGCAATATCTTTCCCTCATAAAATTTGTGTGCCCCAAACACTCCGAGAAATACACACAGAAAAAATGATACCCATTTGCTTTTCATTTAATGTTTCACCTCACAATTTAATTTATTTTTGGAACTAACCAGCAAACTGATATTTCAACAATTCTGAAAATGGACTGTATAACGGCGCTTGCTTTTTTTCGCTTGAATAATATGCGCTCACCTTGAATTCTTGTTCAGTTTCCATTTTTCTAAATAGCATTGCAGTGTTTTCTGCATCTACTAATGCATCGTGTGCTCCGTCCTCATAACAAATATCAGCGATATTCAGAGCTTCTGAAAGTCTATAGTGTTTTGGAGAATCCATTTTTTCACTAAATGTTTTCTGACAATCAATCCAATTATCCATTAAAGCGTTTAATTTTGGTATTGAGATGTTCTTACCTTCGATTTCTTGACGAAACTGTCTTTCATCGTTTTCGCTCCAGGAAACGAATATCGTATCTTCTGGCAACCATTCAGTAAATAATTTAAGAGCTTGAACTGTAGAAGGAGCGTTGCATACGGACTTTCTTGATATCCTTGTTAACTTTTCAATGTATGGTGTAATGAACCCAAATTCAGGTGCCACTAATGAAACAAACTCATCAATTTTAATATAGTTTTCATCAAGGAGTACCGCTCCTATTTGAATAAGCTCACTTGAATAGTTAAACTGTTCCGTTCTTTTTATTGGTGGAACGTTGCACATTTCTAAATCAACTACAGCATATTTACACATGGTCTTTAACCTCCTTCATCGGATTTTCAATAATCTGAATTTCAATTCCGAGCTTTTTGGCAAGTTTGGGATTTTTCTTTTGCTTTTCAAGCAGTCTTAATGTCAATATTCGCTCTCTTGCAGTCATTGAGACCACCTCCGTTTTGTTGTGTCTATATCATATCGCAATTTTAAAAAATTCGAAATCTCTAAATCAGCAAAATAGATGTGGTTAATTTACCCAAAATTGCAAAATAAAAGGCAGCGCTTTAGTCTTGGCTAAAACGCTGCCTTTTTCGAGTATTCTAAAACTTTTTTTAAGAGTTTTGTATTTTCATTTTCTCACACCAAAGTTGAATTGCCTCAACAGTCATTGAGATTTTTTCTAACTCTTCAAGGATTTTATTAAGGTCGCTAATCTCATCACTGTCTACTTTGCCGTCCGCAAGAATTTCCATAAGTCTTATTTTTTTTGCGTTTATAGACTCTAAAGAAACTGCCATATTAACAAGTATTTCGTGAATACTGCTTCTTCCGCTGACAACAGGCGTATCAATTTCACCGATAGGACATTCATGGCAACAGTAGTAGTTTCGAAGCTCCGGCTTACCATACGCTTTAGACATTGCTACAACATCCATCGGTTGAATTGCAACGGTTCCGTCTTCTATTTTAACTAATTTGCTTTCATTTAAGTAGCTGTATTTTCCGCCATCAATCCTTGCGATAATATCAGCAGCTTTAGCTCTGCTGTAACCTAATTCTTCATCTCTTGTGATTTGATAAATAGATTTATTTTCTTTGGTTGAAATCTTTCCCATAATAACATTCCCTCTAAGTTAATGAAATTATTATACTATATTTTTATTGATTTCTCAACTTACTGAAAAACATATGTACTTCTAAAACGGCAAATTTGTTGTGCTTGCTAATTTTAAAGAAATCTATTTTATAGAGAATATAACCTTGAAAGAATCTTTTCAAATTCTTGTTACAGAAGAAGTAAGTATGCCATTAGGATGACATTCGGTTGGCATTCAACCCATCTTGAGCAATCTCAAGTTATCTCAAGGTGAAAACGAAAAAGGCTCTAAGCCCCGATTTTAAGGGGTTTAGAGCCTTTTGGCATAAGAAAAAGACGGTTTAGAAAACCGTCTTTTTTGGTCGAGGTGACAGGACTTGAACCTGCGGCATCCTGCTCCCAAAGCAGGCACTCTAGCCAAACTGAGTTACACCTCGATAAGATTATTAAGTTTTTATGGCTACACTCGGATTTGCTTTTTTCGCCCTGATTGAAATAACAGGGTTTATTAAGAAAACCAAAGTTTGCAAGAAATATAATAATATATGAAGAAGGATTTGTCAAGCAACTGAACATATAAAACATTGTGAAAAGGGCTGTTTATCAAAAAAAACAATAAAATATAGTGATTTTTGCAGAACAAACAGCATATGAAACTATGCAATTTAAAATTTCTTGCAATATGGAGCGTCAAAGGGTATTATAATAATGTATATATTTTATTATGGGGTGTTTGGATGAAACGCTGTTTGATAGTTGTTGATTATCAGAATGATTTTGTATGTGGTTCACTAGGATTTGAAAAGGCGAAGCAACTGGACGAGCCTATATGCAAAAAAATAGAGGAATACCGCAAATCGGGCGGTGATATTATTTTTACTCTGGACACTCATGGCAAGGAATATCTTAAAACGCGGGAGGGTCGGTTTTTACCTGTTGAGCACTGTATAAAAGGTACTGACGGTCACAGCCTTTACGGACAGACTGCAAATGCGGCAAGGGAAACCGATGTATATTTTGAAAAAAGCGCCTTCGGCTCTGACGCGCTTTACGAGTATCTGAAAAAATCCGATTATAAAGAGATCGAACTCTGTGGTGTGGTTAGCAATATCTGTGTGCTTTCTAATGCCGTCCTTGTAAAAACGGCGCTTCCTGAGGCGGATATTAAAATTGACGCCATGTGCACAGCATCAAATGACGATGCGCTGAATGAAGCGGCACTTGATGTGCTGGAATCAATTCACGCAGAGATAATGAATCGGGGGAGAATATAATGGAAAACAGAAACCTTACAATGCTTTGCGATTTTTATGAGCTGACAATGGCAGGCGGATATTTTAAAAACAATATGCACAAGAGAAATGCGTATTTTGATGTGTTTTTTCGCTCTGTTCCGGACGGCGGCGGTTTTGCTATTGCGGCAGGTCTTGAGGAAATCGTAAAATATATTCAGGATCTGCATTTTTCAGCAGAGGATATAGAATACCTGCGTTCTAAGAAAATATTTGATGAAGAGTTCTTGAAATATCTTGCGGAATTCAAATTTACGGGAGATATTTATGCGGTTCCTGAAGGCACACCCGTTTTTCCGTATGAGCCTATTATAACGGTGCGTGCTCCCGCAATTGAAGCACAATTAATAGAAACATTTTTATTGCTTCAGGTAAATCACCAGTCGCTGATAGCAACAAAGGCAAACCGTATTGTGCGCGCGGCGCAGGGCAGAGTAGTGCTTGAATTCGGCTCACGCAGAGCGCAGGGGGCAGACGGTGCGGTAATAGGAGCAAGGGCGGCATATATAGGTGGTTGTGACGGAACTGCCTGCACGCTTACAGACGAACTTTACGGAGTGCCCGCCGGCGGTACTATGGCTCATTCATGGGTTCAGATGTTTGATTCTGAATATGAAGCATTTGAGGCTTACTGCAAGCTATATCCACATAGCGCGACCCTGCTTGTTGATACTTACAATACTCTAAAAAGCGGCGTTCCGAATGCTATAAAGGCTTTTAAAAACATACTTGTTCCCCAGGGAATTACAGATTTTGCAATTCGCCTTGACTCGGGTGATATTTCATATCTTTCAAAGAAAGCCCGAAAGATGCTTGACAATGCCGGTCTGACTACTTGCAAGATTACAGCTTCAAATGCTCTCGATGAATATCTTATAAGAGATCTTATGATGCAGGGGGCAAAGATAGATACTTTCGGCGTTGGAGAACGGCTTATAACAGCAAAAAGCTCGCCGGTTTTCGGAGGCGTTTATAAGCTTGCAGCGCTTGAGGACGAAAACGGTAACATTATTCCTAAAATAAAAATCAGCGAGAACACCGCAAAGATAACCAATCCGCATTTCAAGCGCCTTTACAGATTTTACGACCGTGAAAGCGGCAAAGCACTTGCAGATGAGCTGTGCCTGCGCGATGAGGTCATTGACGATAGTCAGCCGCATACGATATTTGACCAGAACGCGGTGTGGAAAACAAAGACGCTTACTGATTATACAGTTCGTGATCTTCAGGAGCAGATATTCAAAGATGGCAAACTTGTCTACGACCTGCCTTCACTTGACGAGATAAAGAAGTACTGCCGTCAGCAGATTGGCACGCTGTGGGATGAAGTAAAGCGCTTTGAAAACCCACACACCTATTATGTGGATCTTTCTAAGAAACTGTGGGATGAGAAAAGACGTCTCCTTAGTGAAAAGGAGTATATCCTTTAAATCAGGAGGTTGCTGATATATGAGCAAAAAAAGAAAAACGGTTGCTGCTGTAATAGTTATCGTTGTTCTGATAGCTGTGGCTGCGGCGGCGTATTACATATATAAAGACTTAAATTCACAAGCTCAGGTTACCACAAACACAACGGTTGCTTCCTCTGAAGGGGAACCCATGACAGTGCCTGCTGAATATCAGGAATATTATAACAAAAACAACGATTTTGTTGGTTGGATAAAAATAGACGGCACAGAGATAGATTATCCCGTTGTGCAGACGGATGATAATAGTTATTATTTAAGCCATAATTTTGACAAGAAAAAGGAATCACGCGGAACGATATTTATGGATTATTCAAGTGATCCGAATCTTGGCTATATGAACACTGTTATTCACGGGCACAACTGGCTTGATGACACGGTGTTTTCTGAATTGCCTCAGTATTCAGATATTGATTATTACAGAGAGCACCCTGTTATTGAATACAACACCCGAACGGAGATGCACAAGTGGAAAATTTTTGCCGTGTTTATTACTACCGCATCTGAGGATGAGGATAACGGGTATGTTTTCAACTATGTTTATCCCGATATGGGAGGCATCAATTTTGACGGGTATATGGCGGAGATAAACAAACGCACTCTTTATTATACAGGTGTTGATGTGAACGAGAATGATAAGATACTTACACTTTCAACATGTACCCGTGAAGTAGACACAAGCTCATACAGAGCAGACTGCCGCATAGTTATCCTTGCAAGAATGGTGCGGGACGGTGAAAGTGAGCAGGTAAACACTTCAGCGGCGTATGAGAATGAAAATCCAAAGTATCCTCAGATATGGTATGATCTGAAAGGTATTGAAAATCCGTATAAAAATGATGAGTTTTGGTATCCTTATGACACAATGAGCGCACATTAACAGAGTTAAAATCGAAAAAATTTAAATACGCCTTGACTTAAAGTTGCTTTAATGTACTATAATAATATCGAAAATATACGGCAAGTCCGCATATACGGACCTGCTGAAATTCGGGAGGAATTTTTTATGGCAGAAAATAAAAAAATGCCCGGCGGTGGCGGAGAACGCTATGTTCCTTACAGTGAGCGTACAGGTAATGAATCTGTAGTGTATTTTACAAGAGATCTGTCTGCAGAGGGGCTTCGCAAAATTTTTGCCCGTGTATCGCAGCCGCTAACGGGTAAGATAGGCGTAAAGCTTCACACAGGTGAGCCGCACGGACCGAATATTATTCCCCGCCCGTGGGTTGAAGCGCTCATAAAGAATGACTTGCCAAACGCAAATATCGTTGAAACAAACACATATTATGAGGGCGCAAGATATACCACAGAACATCACCGTGAAACGCTTAAAACAAACGGCTGGACTTTCTGCCCTGTTGATATTATGGACGAGGACGGCACTGTTGCACTGCCGGTAAAAGGCGGAAAATGGTTTGATGAAATGTATATGGGTAAAAATATTGTAAACTATGATTCGCTGTTTGTTCTTACTCATTTCAAAGGCCACGTGATGGGCGGCTTTGGCGGTTCTAATAAAAATATAGGTATCGGATGTGCTGACGGCAGGATAGGTAAAAAGATGATTCATACTGCCGAAGGCTCTGATGATATGTGGAGCATTGCAGAAGAAGAGCTTATGGAGAGAATAACGGAATCTTCAAAAGCAACCGTTGATTATTTCAAGGACAGAATTACATTTGTAAATGTACTGCGCAACATGAGCGTATCCTGCGACTGTGAGGGCGTTGAGGCAGCTCCTGTTGTTACGCCGAACATCGGCATAGTTGCCTCCCTTGATATTCTTGCGGTTGACCAGGCTTCCGTTGACCTTGTTTATGCTCTTAAGGAGGACGAACATCACGACCTTGTTGAGCGCATCGAAACACGCCACGGTTTGCGTCAGCTTTCATATATGAAAGAGATGGGAATGGGCAATGACAGGTACAAACTTATAGATATTGACAACGGTGACTGCGAAGTTTCGCTAAAAGATGCCGTTAAAGATGTTGTACCGTTTAAAGCTGAATAAAAGATAGCGCTCCGTTTAGACGGAGCGCTTTTTTATACTTGAATTATGGTGCATATGTCAAATTAAAAATATTTTGTTAAGCTGCTAAACAATACTTGACAAGTATATACCTGCGCGCTATAATATGAAAAAACAGGACAGGAGGATTTATATGCAGTGCGAAATATCAAAGATATTTTTTGATATGCTTGGCGAAATATTCGCAGAGCAGAAGCAGCCGCTTGACTGCGGCGGAAAGTTTATGCTTTACCGCTCTGAAATCAATCTGCTGGAGCTTATAGGAAGCTGCCCTGAATCAAACGTGAGCAAGCTTTCTGAAAAATCCTCCGTTACAAAAAGCGCGGTAACTCAGATAAGTATGAAGCTGTGCGAAAAAGGACTTATAGAAACATATAAAAATCCCCATAATAAAAAGGAAAAATATTTTCGTCTGACACCTGCGGGTGAAGAGGCGAAACAGCAGTACGAGGAGATGAACAGAAAGGCCGCTGCGAATATGCGCGCTTATCTCTGCGCTCTGAGCATTGATGAAAAAAAGACCATTATGGAATTTATAAATAAGGCAAAGGAATATATGCCGGCGTGCAGTTTTAGTTGTGCGTGTGAGGCGGAAAACAAAACACCGTGCCTTTCGGCGGAAAAAAGGAGTAATGAAAATGCTTGAACTTAAAAACATTTCCTTTTCTGTTGAGGATGAAGCAAATAAAAAGCAAAAGGAAATTTTAAATAATATAAATCTTACTGTTGATGAGGACAGCTTTGTTGTTATCACAGGCCCTAATGGCGGCGGAAAATCAACGCTTGCCAAGATAATTATGGGCATTGAAAAGCCCTCTTCGGGTCAGATAATCTACAAGGGGCAGGATATAACAAATCTTGAAATAAATGAGCGAGCAAAGCTCGGTATCGGTTTTGCTTTTCAGCAGCCTGTACGTTTTAAGGGACTCACGGTGCGTGACCTTCTAAGTCTTGCAGTAAACAGGGCAGTGGATACTCACGAAATCTGCGGTTACCTTTCAGAAGTAGGATTGTGCGCAGCCGATTATATAAACAGGGAGATCAATTCAAGCCTATCGGGCGGCGAACTCAAGAGAATCGAAATTGCCATGCTTATGGCGCGTGGAGTTGACTTTTCACTGTTTGACGAGCCTGAGGCAGGCATAGACCTGTGGAGTTTTAATAATCTTATAGCTGTTTTTGAAAAACTCAGAGACGAAAAACACGGCGCTGTTGTTATCATTTCTCATCAGGAAAGAATACTTGAAATAGCGGACAAACTAGTTGTCGTTTCAGGCGGAGAGATAACGGCGGAAGGTTCTAAAGATGAGATACTGCCAGAACTTCTTTCCGATTCAAGCGCATGCAAATTTTACAAGGCAAGGAGGAGCAGCAATGAATGATATAAAAAACAACCCGGTTTTGGGCGGGCTGCTCAAAACGATTGCGGGAATAGCTGATACGCCGAAAGGCGCTTATAATATCAGAGTAGACGGTCAGGGAATAGGCCGCCAGAGTACAAAGAATATTGAGATAGTACCCAAGCCGGAAGGTAAGGGTATTGAGATCTATGTAAAACCAGGCACAAAAGGCGAATTCGTTCATATTCCCGTTGTTGTTGATAAAAGCGGTTTTCAGGATCTTGTTTATAATGATTTCTATATTGGTGATGATTCTGATGTTGATATCATAGCCGGATGCGGTATTCACAATGACGGCGAACACCTTTCTCAGCACGATGGTATCCACACTTTCCACGTTGGCAAAAACGCAAAGGTACGTTATGTTGAAAAGCATTACGGAGAGGGCAACGGAAGCGGCGAGAGAGTTCTTAACCCCGTAACTGTGGTTCACCTTGAAAAGGGCGCTTATCTTGAAATGGAAACCGTGCAGATAGAGGGCGTTGATTCCACAAAGCGTGTAACAAATGCTGATTTAAAGGAAAACGCTCAGCTCGTTATTAAAGAAAAAATAATGACAAGCGGCAATCAGTTTGCCAAAACGGATTTTACCGTTGAGTTAAACGGCGAAAATTCAAGTGCGCAGATAAGCTCCCGCTCAGTTGCAAAGGGCAATTCAAAACAGGAATTCTATTCGGCGCTTCACGGCAATGCTGAATGTTCGGGTCATTCGGAATGCGATTCCATTATTATGGAAAATGGCTTCGTAAAATCCGTTCCTGAAATCATTGCAAATGATGTAAACGCTTCTCTTATCCATGAGGCAGCAATAGGAAAAATTGCGGGAGAGCAGATAACTAAGCTTATGACGCTTGGCCTTTCTTATGAAGAGGCAGAAGCTCAAATCGTAAAAGGTTTCCTCAAATAAAAATATTGGCGGACGGCTCATTTTTTGTTCTGGTCCGCCTGCTTTTTATTCATATATGGTCATGTTAACGCAGAAAAATACATTGCAATAATTGCAATTCAGAATTATAAATCCCTCTTTTTATAGCAGAAAGCGGTATTGACTTTTAAAATTGCGCGTGGTAAAATACTGGCAATTAATGGTAGTTGCAGTTATGTCAAAGACAGAGCGAGACGAAAGTTTCCCTCTGTCTTTTTTGTTTGTAACGCTTAAATATTTATATAAAAGGAGAATTTAAATGCCTAAAACAAAATTTCAGGAAGTCGTATTTACATTGCTTATGGTAATCGTTATGGTTTATGCTATGATATGCTACAATGTGGCAATAGCAATGGGAGGCATGCAAAACAAAGTATTCGTTGCCGCGCTGAGTGAACTGCCTATAATGGGAGTAATAGGTTTTGTGCTTGATACTTTTATTGCCGGTCCGCTTGCGAAAAAATGCGCTTTTAAAATTGCAGACCCGAAAAAAGACAGACCGTTCTTCATAATTCTTGCAATATCAGTATTTTCCGTTTTATTTATGTGCCCAATGATGAGTTTTGCCGCGGCAATTCTTTTCAACGGCGGTTTTAATACGGAGATAGTTGCCACTTGGATAGGACTGACAGTTAAAAATTTCCCAATGGCTTTTTTCTGGCAGCTTTGCGTTGCCGGCCCTCTTGTAAGATTTATTTTTTCAAAGATATTCCGAACAAAAGCAAAGGCGGCTAATAATTAATGCTTGTGCCAAAAGCGTCACAATAAAAGAAAAATCCCTGCGTCAGTTTAACTGACACCGGGATTTTGTATTTGTTGTTATTATATAAAAACTCAGTCAACTTTGATCTCGTGAACCCAGCCTTCGGGGCCTTCAATAGTGCCCATCTGGATGCCTGTAAGAGTATCATAAAGCTTTTTGATAACGGGACCCATTTCTTCCATTCCGCTCGGGAAGCAAATTTCTGTGCCGTGGTCAACAATCTTGCCAACAGGGCTGATTACAGCAGCTGTGCCGCAAAGTCCGCACTCAGCAAAATCCTTAACTTCTTCAAGAGCAACCTTTCTGTGCTCAACTTTCATGCCAAGGATGTGTTCTGCAACATAGCAGAGTGAACGCCTTGTGATTGAAGGCAGGATTGAGCCTGACTTAGGAGTTACAACAGTGCCGTCCTTTGTGATGAACAGGAAGTTTGCGCCGCCTGTTTCCTCAACATAGGTTCTTGTTGCGGCATCAAGGTACATATTTTCGTCATAACCCTCTTTATGTGCTTCAACGATTGCGTGAAGGCTCATTGCGTAGTTAAGACCTGCCTTGATATGACCTGTTCCGTGTGGTGCGGCTCTGTCATAATCGCAAACACGGATAGTAATCGGCTTTGCGCCGCCCTTGAAATATGGGCCAACAGGTGTGCAGAAAATTCTGAACTGATATTCGTCAGCCGGCTTTACACCGATTACGGGGTTTGAGCCGAACATATACGGGCGGATATAAAGAGTTGCGCCTGAGCCGTAGGGAGGTACCCATGCGGCATTTGCCTTTACTACTTTTTCAACTGCCTCAACAAATTTATCCTCTGGATAAACCGGCATTTCAAGTCTTTCAGCAGAAGCCTTAAGACGTGCTGCGTTAAGATCGGGGCGGAAGCATACTATTCTGCCGTCCTCTGTTGTATATGCTTTAAGTCCTTCAAATACTGACTGAGAGTACTGAAGAACGCCTGCGCACTCGTTCATTGTGATATTCGGATCAGATGTGAGAACACCTTCATCCCATTTGCCGTCCTTATAGTTAGACACGAATCTGGCATCGGTGGGCATATATCCGAAGCCGAGATTTGACCAGTCGATATTTTTCTTTTCCATAAAAAAGACTTCTTTCTTTAGAATTTGTTGTAATAATTTTACTACCATTAATGCTGTCTCTTATACACATCTCCGAGCCCACGAGACGGACTCCTATATCGT
>URIN01000020.1 GCA_900547915.1 uncultured Clostridium sp.
GAGATAGGAGTCCGTCTCGTGGGCTCGGAGATGTGTATAAGAGACAGTGATAGAGCAGATTATAAATCTTGACGCAATGGAGCAGGCGCTCAACCTGTTCGGCTCTTTTGATGAAAATATTAAAATCATCGAAAAGGAATTCGATGTTTCAATTATAAGCCGTGGTTCAAGCCTTAAGGTAGTCGGCGAGGCAGAAAATGTTTCACTAGCCGTTCGCGCAGTTAACAGCCTTATGGTGCTTATCAATAAAGGAGAAACTCTTTCCGATCAGAATATACGCTATGCTATAGGTCTTGTCAGGGAAGGTAATGAGGAAAAATTAACCTCTATGTCCACAGATACCGTTTGCATAACTGCAAAGGGCAAACCTGTTAAGGCAAAAACACTCGGTCAGAAAAAATACTGCGAGGCAATAAAAAATAACACAATAACATTCGGCGTAGGCCCCGCCGGTACGGGTAAAACTTATCTTGCCGTAGCTATGGCGGTAACGGCGTTTAGGGCAAAAGAGGTAAGCAAGATAATTCTTACAAGACCTGCTGTTGAGGCAGGCGAAAAGCTCGGCTTTTTGCCAGGAGACCTGCAAAGCAAAGTTGACCCGTATTTAAGACCTCTTTATGACGCGCTTTTTGAAATGCTCGGTTCAGAGAATTTTCAGCGTTATCAGGAGCGTGGCACGGTTGAAGTGGCGCCCCTTGCTTATATGCGAGGCAGAACGCTTGATGACAGTTTCATTATTCTTGATGAAGCTCAGAACACAACGCCCGAGCAGATGAAAATGTTTTTAACAAGGCTTGGTTTCAACTCAAAAATGGTTGTTACGGGCGATATAACGCAGATAGATTTGCCGTCCGGTAAAAAATCGGGTTTAAAACGTGTCTTGCGTATTCTTAAAAATGTTGACGATATTGAGATCTGCCGCTTTACACAAAAGGATGTAGTGCGTCACAGACTCGTTCAGGAAATAATCAAAGCTTATGAAAAATATGAGAGTGAGGAGAAAAAATAATTTATGAATAAGGTAAAGGTAATAATCTCCAACACACAGAAAAAGGTTAAAATTCCCACGGGAATAAGGCTTCTCATCCGCCGTTGCTGCCATGCTGTTTTGCAGCTTGAAAATTTTGACGGCTCCGCGGAGGTTTCCGTGCGTTTCGTTGATAATGAGGAAATCAGAAAGCTCAATAAAAAATACCGCAATATCGATAAGGAAACAGATGTTCTCTCTTTCCCGCTCGGAGAAAACGGTGTTTATGACATCAACCCGGATACAGGAGCTAAACTTCTCGGCGATATAGTTATTTCCATGGAAAAAGCGGTGGAGCAGGCTAAGGCTTATAATCATCCGCTTCAGAGAGAAGTCGGTTTTCTTACTGTACATTCAATGCTTCATCTTCTCGGTTACGACCATGAGCAGGGCGGTATAGAAGCTGTTCATATGCGTGAAAAGGAAGAGACCGTGCTGACTCAGATCGGCTGGAAAAGAGATAACAGCTATTATATGGGAGACGAAGAATGAACACCAAATCGGCATTCATAACTATAACGGGCAAGCCGAATGTTGGCAAGTCATCTCTGCTCAATAAGCTGCTCGGGACTAAAATTGCAATAGTATCATCAAAACCGCAGACAACTCGTACTAAAATAGTGGGCGTTCTCACCGAGGACGAAACACAGCTTGTGTTTACCGATACACCCGGTTTTCATAAACCACATAATAAACTCGGTGAAATAATGAATACCGCTGTGAAAGACAGTATAGGCGGTACTGACGCAGTGCTTTTTGTTGTGGAGCCTAAAGGCGAACTCAATCCAAAAGAAATTGAACTTTTAAATAAATTTAAGCAGGAAAAAATTCCCGCAATTCTTGTAATTAATAAGATCGATACACTGAGCGATAAAACCGTTTTGCTTGAAAGACTGAGAGAACTCAGTGAGCAGTACGATTTTTGCGCCGCCGTTCCTGTTTCAGCGCAGACTGGGGAGGGCCTTGATGGTCTTATGGAAGAAATGAAAAAGCTTGCCGTGCCAAGCGTTCATTATTTTCCAGATGATACACTTACCGATCAGCCTGAGCGTGTTATAGCGTCTGAGATAATCAGGGAAAAAATACTCCGCCTTATGGATAAGGAAGTTCCGCACGGTATTGCCGTGGCGGTCGAAAAAATGCGCGAAAGGCAGGATAAGGATATACTTGACATAGACGCAACTATCTACTGCGAACGCGAAACTCATAAGGGTATGATTATCGGAAAACACGGAGCAATGCTCAAAAAAATTTCCACTCTTGCAAGGCAGGATCTTGAAAGATTTTTTGATATTCAGGTCAATCTTCATACCTGGGTAAAGGTAAAAGAAGGCTGGAGAAATAAGGAAGGTCTTATACGAAATTTCGGCCTTGAAGATTAATCAACCCGTCTTGGTTTAAAATGGCACAAATTAATGCCGCCGCCATAGGATAAAATAAAAACGGTGGTATTGATGAATGACGAATTTTGGCTCCGCTTTGTCCGCACAGGAAAAGTTGAGGATTATCTAGAATATAAAAAGCACGAAAAGTACGGGGAAAGCGCAGGTACGCCTTCAAATGAAAATTACAACGAATGGCTTGGTTATAAAGGAACAGACAACAGGGGAGAGTGACCGTTTAGTTACTCTCCTTACTGCTGATTACGGTATCCTGCGTGCGTTCGTGCGCCGTGCCAAGCTTTTAAAAAGCCGCACGGCAAGCGCAACCTCTCTTTTTTCTTACGCAAGGTTTACCCTCTATAAAACGCGTGACGCCTATTCGGCGGACGATGTTGTTCCCATAGAGGTCTTTTTTGATTTAAGGAAAGATATAGAAAGCCTTGCTCTTGCACAGTATTTTGCCCAGCTTGCATTCGAAATGGGCGCCGAGGGACAACCTTGTGAGGAACTGCTTCGCCTCACTCTTAATTCTCTGCATCTTCTTTGCAAGGGCAAAAGAAAGCAGTCACAGATAAAGGCAGTATTTGAATTTCGCAGTGCCTGTCTCGGCGGATATATGCCGAATATTCTTGCCTGCGAAAACTGCGGTACATATGAAACGGATTTAATGTATTTTGATACCCTTGAAGGCAATATCTATTGTGAAAACTGTCCTCGTTCAGGTGCGTATCCCATTCCCGTTAACGTCATAAAAGCGGTGCGCTTTATCTGCCTTACACCGCCCGAAAAAATATTCAGCTTTTCGCTGAGTGATGAAAATTTAAAAATTCTTGGCGATATCGCCGAAAAATATATACTGTCGCGCGTTCAGAGAAAGTTAAGCGCGCTTGAATTTTATAAAGGATTAAAAAATGAAAACAAATAAACACTTTGAAGCTCTCGAACTCGGCGCAGTGCTTGAAATGCTTGGAAATGAGGCTTCTTCTGAGGATGCAAAAGATGCTGCAGTAAGCCTGAATCCTGTAAATGATTTGAGCCAGGCTCAGTTTCTGCTTTCTCAGACTGAAGATGCCTTTTCTCTTATTGCAAGATTCGGCGGCCCGTCTTTTTCGGGACTTAATAACGTAAATAATGCAGTCAGCCGAGCCGCGGCAGGCGGTGAGCTCAATACGGCTGAACTGCTCAGAATAGGCTCAACGCTGCGTGCAGTGCGCTCTCTTTATGAGTGGTACGGTCATTGCAGCGGCGTTTCAACAAGCCTTGATACTCTCTTTGATTCAATAACAGTCAATAAATATCTTGAAGAAAAAATATTCTCCGTTATTGTATCTGAAGAAGAGATAGCCGATAGAGCATCGGACGAGCTTTTCGAGATAAGACGCAAAATAAGAGCAAAATCAAATTCAGTGCGTGAAAAACTCGATTCCATAATCCACAGCACGCATTATCAGAAGTTTTTGCAGGAACCGATTGTTACACAGCGCTCAGGCAGATATGTAGTTCCCGTAAAGGCGGAACACAGGGCAGATGTGCCTGGACTTGTGCACGATATGTCCTCTTCAGGCGCTACCGTGTTCATTGAGCCTGTTTCCGTTGTTGACGCTAATAACGAAATAAAGATACTTGAAAGCCGCGAGCGTGAGGAAATAAAACGTATTCTGTATGAACTTTCGCTTGAAGCTGGTAATTTTTCTGAAAGTATAAAGCATTCGTATGAAAGCGCTGTCCAGATAGACCTTATTTTCGCTAAGGCAAGGCTTGCATATAAAATGAAAGCAACAATGCCGCTGTTAAATAAAGACGGAAAGATACTTCTGAAAAAAGCACGCCATCCGCTGCTTGATGCACACAGTGTTGTTCCTGTTGATATTTCACTCGGCGGCGAGTTTGATACGCTTGTTATTACAGGCCCCAACACAGGTGGTAAGACTGTTTCTATTAAAACAATCGGTCTTTTGTCACTTATGGCAATGTGCGGCCTTCTTATTCCAGCAGCCGACCGCTCCGAGATAGCGGTGTTTGACAATATTCTTGTAGATGTGGGTGATGAGCAGAGTATTCAGCAGAATCTCTCAACATTTTCCGCACATATGGTGAATATTATCGATATCATGAAACAGGCGGGAGCAAATTCTCTTGTCCTTATTGATGAACTCGGCGCGGGTACGGACCCTGTTGAGGGTGCGGCTCTTGCGGTCGCAATCATAGAAAAGCTGCGTTCAAAGGGAGCCAAGATAGCGGCCACAACACATTATGCCGAATTAAAGGCTTACGCGCTCGAAACTCCGGGCGTAATGAACGGAAGCTGCGAATTTGATGTTGACACGCTCAGACCTACTTATCGTCTTTTGATAGGCGTTCCTGGGCGTTCAAACGCTTTTGCAATATCCGAACATCTCGGAATGGAAAAGTCGGTTATAGACGAAGCAAAACGCCTTGTAAACAATGAAACCAAGTCTTTTGAAGCAGTGCTTCAGAAGCTTGAGGAAACAAGAAGAGAACTTGAAAAAGAAAAGGAAAAGGCACAGCGCGCGACCGAAGCGGCGGACAGAATGAGAAGAAAGGCGCAGTCAGAAAAAGACAGAGCCGCTCAGCTCAGAGATAATGAACTTGAAAAAGCAAAGCGTGAGGCTGAAAAAATAATCGCATCGGCGAAACGCCAGAGTTCCGATTTTCTGCTTCATCTTGAACAGCTTAAGAAAGAGGCTGATTCAAACAACGCTACGGAAACCGCAAGAAAAACAAGGCGTGAGATAAAGAACCGCTTAGGCGAAATGGAAGACATAGTTAATCCGCGCAAGCTTGCCGATGAATGGGATGAGGATTATAAACTGCCAAGACCCGTTGTTCCGGGCGATGCCGTTGTTATCCGCTCAATAGGCGAGGGCGAAGTGCTTGAGGTAAATAAGAATAATGTTCTTGTAAAATCAGGTATGCTCAAAACAAGAGTTAAAATGTCTGATTTAAGACTTATCAAAAAGAAAGAACCTCCGAAGCAGAGTAAACCTTCTTTGCTTTACAGAACTTCATCAAAAGTGGATTCCGATATAAGCACGGAAATAGACCTCCGTGGCAAAACAGTTGACGAAGCATTACACGATCTTTCGCTGTTTATAGATAAATGCGTGCTGCTCAATCTGCATGAAATACGCATTATCCACGGCAAAGGCACGGGCGCACTGCGCGCCGCTGTGCAGGAAGATCTTCGCCGGCATCCTAATATAGCTGATTATCGTCTTGGCGTTTACGGTGAGGGAGAAAACGGCGTAACAATTGCTCATCTTAAATAATTAATAATCATATTTATTATACGGCGGAAACGTATGCTTCCGCCGTTTTATTACTTTATACGACATTTAGCGCAGCAGGTTTTGACCGCTTCAACATTTTGTGTCAATAGTTATTACAAAAATTTTACCTAAAAAAACTTGTCGTTTTCACTTGACTTATTTGCCCCTCTTATGTATAATATCTCTTGCTGTAAAGATTATTTACTTTACACACAAAAGCAGAAATTGATGAAAGGGGTATAACAGTGGCAAAAAATCTTGAGGTTTCTTTTTTACTTGATTTTTATGGCGAAATGTTAACAAAGAAACAACATGATTTTCTTGTTTACTATTATAATGAGGACTTATCCCTTTCCGAAATCGCCGAAAATGAGGGCATAACGCGCCAGGGCGTCAGGGACGCTATCAAGCGTGCCGAAAATCAGCTTTTTGATATGGAAAACAGGCTCGGTCTTGCAAAACGCTTTACTGAGATGAAAAAAGGGCTTGATGAAATAACGCAGTGCGCAGAGGCTGTAAATGAATATAACCTTAACCACAGCCTTTCAAGAGAAATTAATGATAATATCTCTAAAATAAAAGCTACGGCTGATTATTTGTCACAGCTGTAATGCTTCGGGGAGTTGATTGCTTTGGCATTTGAGGGTCTTTCAGAAAGACTTGAAAATTCCTTTAAAAAGCTTAGGGCAAAAGGTAAACTTACCGAGTCCGATGTTAAGGACGCTATGCGTGAGGTGCGCCTTGCACTTCTCGAGGCGGATGTTAACTATAAAGTAGCAAAGGATTTCACAAAATCTGTTACCGATAGGGCAATAGGCGAGGATGTTATGGAATCGCTCACGCCCGGTCAAATGGTAATTAAGATAGTAAACGAAGAGCTTACAAATCTTATGGGCGGCAGTGAAAGCAGGCTTGCCCAGGCAAATCACCCGCCCACCGTCATAATGATGTGCGGTCTTCAGGGTTCGGGTAAAACAACACACAGCGCCAAGCTTGCGCTGAAACTAAAAAAAGAAGGTCACCGTCCGCTGTTGGTTGCCTGTGATATTTACAGACCGGCCGCTATAAAACAGCTGCAGGTAGTTGGTGAGCAGGTGGGCGTACCCGTTTTTGAAATGGGCACCGAAAACCCGGTCAAGATTGCGGAAGAAGCTGTAAAACACGCAAAAGATCACGGCTATGACTATGTGTTCCTTGATACAGCCGGCAGACTTCATGTTGATGAGCAGCTTATGCAGGAACTTCAGAATATCAGAAGTACCGTTCACCCGCACGAGATACTGCTTGTAATTGATGCCATGACCGGTCAGGATGCAGTCAACGTAGCAAAAAGCTTCAACGAAACGCTCGGTATAGACGGCGTTGTTTTGACTAAACTTGACGGTGATACAAGAGGCGGCGCAGCCCTGTCAGTAAGGGCAGTTACAGGCAAACCCATTAAATTTGTAGGCACCGGTGAAAAACTGGGAGATCTTGAAACATTCCATCCAAGCCGTATGGCTTCCAGAATACTCGGAATGGGAGATGTTCTTTCCTTTATTGAAAGAGCAGAACAGAGCATTGACCAGAAAAAAGCGGCAGAGCTTGAAAAGAAGCTTGCTAAAAACAAGTTTGATCTCAACGATTTGCTTGATCAGTTTGATCAAATATCCAGAATGGGCAGCCTTAAGGATACCATTAAAATGATTCCGGGAATAGGCTCCAAGATTAAAGATGAGGATATTGATGAGCACGCTTTTGATAGATTTCGTGCTATCATTTATTCAATGACTAAAGAAGAACGTTCACATCCTGATATTATAAATCCGTCACGCAAGCGCAGGATTGCAGCAGGCTGCGGAATGAAGGTAGAGGATGTTAACAAACTGCTTTCACAGTTCAAGCAGATGAAAAAGATGATGAGCCAGTACGGCGGAAAAGGTGGTCCGCGCATCAGTAAAAAAATGCAGCGTCTGCTTAAGCAAAATCCCGATATGGCTCAGAAAATGATGGGTATGACCGGCGGCGGAAAAAATAATCCGTTCGGCTTTTGATAAGTATTAACCCGATTACATTCGGTTAGTAAATAAAACAATAATTTTTAATTTGGAGGAAATAATAATGGCAGTTAAAATCAGACTTCGCAGAATGGGCGCAAAGA
Source organism: uncultured Clostridium sp. (assembly GCA_900547915.1). Taxonomy (GTDB): domain Bacteria; phylum Bacillota; class Clostridia; order Oscillospirales; family Acutalibacteraceae; genus Eubacterium_R. The sequence goes on from URIN01000020.1 coordinate 7,840, forward strand.
AAGCTCCTTTTTACCGTGTAGTTGTTGCAGATTCAAGATATCCCAGAGACGGTCGTTTCATCGAGGAGATCGGAACATACAATACAATGGTTGATCCTGCTGAAATCAAGATCGATGCAGAAAAAGCAAAGAAATGGATCGCAAACGGCGCTCAGCCCACAGATACTGTAAAGAGCATCCTTAAAAAAGAAGGCATTCTTTAATCTTTTTAAACGGATTATAAGACGGAGGTGTTTTCTTTGGAGGAATTGTTAAAAGCGATCACCAAAGGCCTTGTCGAAAACCCGGATGCCGTTACTGTTGAGGTGGATGAACCCAATGAGGAGGGCGTGATCTATTATCATCTTCACGTTGCTGAGGAGGATATGGGCCGCGTTATCGGCAAGCAGGGCAGAATCGCAAAGGCAATACGCGTTGTTATGCGTGCTGCCGCAACCAGAAACGATCAGAAGATTTCAGTCGAAATAGACTGATTGATTTAGGATAAAATAAACCGCCTTGTCAAAGGCGGTTTTTTCTTGCAAAAAATAAGCAAAAAATATATAATGTTTTTGGTGATTTAATGAAACAGTTTCTTGAAGTCGGCATAATAATAAATACACACGGCATCAAAGGCGAACTTAAGATACAGCCATGGTGTGACAGTGTGGATTTTATAAAGCAGTTTAATACGTTGTATCTTGATGAAAACGGCACAAACGCGCTTGAAGTTGTGTCTGTGCGTGAGCATAAAAATTGTGCTGTTGTAAGGTTTTCAGGCATAGATAATATCGACAGCGCTGAAAAATACAAAAACCATGTTCTTTACTGTAACCGTGATGATGCTGAAATTGATGAGAATGCAAATTATATTCAGGATATAATCGGCTGTATTGTCAAAGACGCGGAAAACGGCGCAGAATACGGAAAAGTGCTCGATGTTCTTAATTACGGCGCTTCTGATATTCTTGAAATAGAAAATAACGGCAAAAAGAATTATGTGCCGATGATTGAAGATATTGTAAAAAAAATTGATTGCGAAAGCTCAGTAATTGAAATAATACCTATGAAAGGCCTTTTTGATGAGAATTGATATTATGACCCTCTTTCCCGATATGTGCCTTGCGTATCTCGGTGAAAGTATTATAGGCAGAGCAAGAGCGGCGGGTAAAGTTCAGATAGAGTGTTCCGATATACGTGATTACACGATAGACAAGCACCGCCGTGTTGACGATACACCTTACGGCGGCGGAATGGGTATGATAATGCAGGCTCAGCCAATTTATGACTGCTATCAGGATATATGCAGAAAAACAGGAACTAAGCCTCATCTCATATATCTAACTCCTCAGGGCAAGACTCTTACACAGCAGAGGGTAAAGGAACTTGCTCAGCTTGATAATATTGCGCTATTGTGCGGACACTATGAAGGCGTGGACGAGCGTGTTATTGAGGAACTTCAGCCGGAGGAAATATCGGTGGGCGATTATGTGCTTACAGGCGGTGAACTGCCCGCACTGATAGTTGCGGATGCCGTTTCAAGAATGATTCCGGGCGTTCTCTCAAATGACGAGTGCTTTACGGAAGAAAGTCATTATTCCTCGCTCCTTGAGTATCCTCAATATACCCGCCCGTTTGAGTGGCGTGGCAGAAAGGTGCCCGAGGTTCTTATTACCGGTCACCATGCAAATGTTGATAAATGGAGAAGAGAACAATCCCTTGAAAGAACGGCTCAGCGCAGGCCTGATATGCTCGAAAAAGCACAGCTTACAGCGAAGGATATCAAGTTCCTGTCCGATTTGAAACGATAAATAAAAATTATGTGAATTTTGCACAAATCAGGGAACAAGATTTTGTGTTTAATCTATAAGTCATACGAACTTTGCCCCAACACATTGACCTAAACGGTTTTAGTGGTATAATATGTAATACAGTTAAAAGGCAAATAACTTTTTAATTCTTGAAATGAGAGGTTTTTAGTATGTTTGTTAAAGATGTAACGGTTGAGAATCAGGTAGGGCTCCATGCCCGTCCGGCAACATTCTTTATTCAGAAAGCCAATGAATTCAAGTCCTCCATATGGGTTGAAAAAGAGGAGAGAAGAGTTAACGCAAAATCCTTGCTCGGCGTTCTTTCACTCGGCATAATGGGCGGAACAGATATTCGCATTATTGCGGATGGCTCAGACGAGGAAGAGGCTGTTGAGGGCCTTGTTGCTCTTGTTAAAAGCGGCTTTACAGAGTAAGATTGTATTTAATCCAGCTTGGCACGGTGCATGGCGCACCGTGCTTTTTTTCTTTACCTTGCGCGGCTTTTGTGATACAATAATCGCGCAAATTTTTTTATCGGGTGAAATTAATGACTGAAAAGGAACTCCGTAAAAAAGCAATGGCACTTCCGCTGCAGCCGGGAGTGTATATAATGAAAAATAAAGATAAGAAAATAATCTATATCGGCAAGGCTAAGAAACTGAAAAACAGGGTTTCGTCCTATTTCGGTTCACATACGGGACATTCTCTTAAGGTAATAAGAATGGTTGAGAATGTAGACGATTTTGACTATATCCTTGTTGATACTGAGTTTGAGGCACTTGTTCTTGAATGTTCGCTCATCAAGCAGCATATGCCGAAATATAATATTCTGCTTAAAGATGATAAAGGCTATAATTATATAAAAATCACAAAAGGCGATTTTCCGCGTATATCGGAATGTAAACGCATTGATGATGACGGCGCTGAATATATAGGGCCGTATATATCCGGCTATTCTGTTAAGCAGGCTGTTGAGGAAACGCTCAAGATCTTTAAACTGCCTCGCTGTAATAAAAGTTTTCCGCGTGATTACGGTAAATCACGTCCGTGCCTGAATGGTTTTATGGGCATCTGTTGCTCTCCGTGCGCCGGCAGGATAACACAGCAGGAATATGCAAAGACAGTCTCTGACGCTGTTGCTTTTCTTAAAGGCGGCAGCAAAGCCTCTGTGCGTGATATGACCGCAAAAATGAATGAACTTTCAGAAGAAATGAAGTTTGAGGAAGCGGCAAAACTAAGAGACAGAATACGTGCCATAAAAAACCTTGAGGAAAGACAGAAAGTCGTTTCAATAAATGTACCTGAGGAAGATGTTTTTGCCATTGTGAACGGCAAGAAAAAGGCTTGCTTTGAGGTGATTCGCTTTAAAAACGGCAAGCTGAGCGATACTGAATTTTGGCTCATCGATTCGCAGGACGATTTAAAAAACGCGCGTCTTGAACTTATAGAACGCTATTATTCTATGCGCTCCGATATACCGTCAAGAATCGCCGTTGACGGTGAGATCGAGGACGAGGAACTTCTCAGGGAATTTCTTGAAAAGCAGAGAGGCAAAAAGGTCGAATTCATACATCCGCAGAAAGGTGAACATCTCTCAATACTCAATATGTGCATCAAAAATGCGAACGAGCATCTTGCACAAAATGAAGGACGCCTTGGCCGTGAGTTTGCGGCTCTTGAGGAACTTGCTTCGCTTTTAGGGCTTCCCAAACCGCCTGAATATATCGAGAGTTATGATA
>URIN01000021.1 GCA_900547915.1 uncultured Clostridium sp.
ATTATTGAAAGGAATTAAATGAAAAAAGATATTAAATCTTTAAATCTTGAAGAACTTTCTGATTGGGTAAAGAAAAACTCATTGCCTTCTTTCAGAGCAAAACAGATATATACTTGGCTGCATAAAACTGGTGTAACCGATTTTAGTGAAATGAGCAATGTTTCAAAAGATTTAAGAAACAGATTGTCAGAAGATTTTTACATATCTGCATGTGAAATCGAAAATAAATATGTTTCTTCAATTGATGGCACGGTGAAATATCTTTTCAGACTTTGTGACGGTGAATTTCTAGAAACCGTTATTATGAAGTACAAATACGGCTATACTATCTGCGTATCAAGCCAGGTTGGCTGCAAAATGGGGTGCAAATTCTGTGCCTCCACTCTTGCGGGATTTAAGAGAAATCTAACAGCAGGGGAGATTGAGAGCCAACTTCATTCGGCTCAGAAAGATCTTGGTATCAGAATTTCACATATAGTTTTAATGGGAATAGGCGAACCGCTGGACAATTTTGATAATGTCTTAAGGTTTATTGAGAATGTAAATAGCGAAAATGGTCTTAATATTTCTGTCAGAAACATAACTCTTTCAACTTGTGGCATTGTTCCACGTATAAAAGATCTTATGATTCGCAATTTGCAGCTTACTTTAACTATTTCACTGCATGCGCCTAATGATGAGATAAGAAGCAAAATTATGCCTGTTAATGACAAATGGAAAATAAATGAGGTTATATCCGTTTGCAGGGATTATGCGAAATTTACTTCAAGGCGAGTGTCTTTTGAATATACTTTGATAAAAGATGTTAATGACACCCCGCAATGTGCTGAAGAGCTTTCAAAACTTCTGAAAGGAATGCTCTGCCATGTTAATCTTATACCTGTAAACAACGTTGAAGAGCGTAAAAACATACGCAGCAGTGATAAGTCTGTTAATATATTTTTACATATATTGCAAAAAAATGGCATTAATGCTACAATAAGAAGGACTTTGGGAAGCGATATAAATGCTTCCTGCGGTCAGCTTAGAAGAAAGAAAACAGAGGTGGCTCAATGAAAATAGTCGCTAAAACCGATAAGGGTAAAGTACGTTCGTCTAATCAGGACGCATATGCTGTTGGTGAATTTCCTGATGAGGTTGCCTGGGCTGTTGTTTGTGACGGTATGGGCGGCGCGGCAGGAGGAAATATTGCCTCTGCGTTGGCAGTTAAAGTAATCAGCGATAAAATTAATGCTGCATACAGAACTGAAATGAAGCCCTCATCAATTCACAATATGCTGGATTCCGCTCTTGTGGCCGCTAATATTGAGGTTTACGACCTTGCAGACACAAAACCGGATTTACGCGGAATGGGCACTACCGTTGTATGCGCGATAGTTAAAGATTCGTGCGCATACATTGCTCATGCAGGTGACAGCCGTGCATATGTATTTAAGAGCGATGATAAAATAAAGCAGGTCACTACTGACCATAGTCTTGTTCAGGATCTTGTTGACAGCGGAAAAATCACTAGGGAAGAGGCTGAGCATCATCCTAACAAAAATATAATAACCAGAGCCATTGGCGTTGATAAAAACATCAAGATTGATTTTGATGAAGTCGATCTTGATGATGATGAAGTTCTTATACTTTGTACTGACGGCTTATCTAATTATGTAACTGATGATGAAATGATAAGTGAAGTTAAAGACGGTCGTTACTACGCTTTTGCTGACAGACTTGTTAAGAAAGCAAACAATAACGGCGGCGGAGATAATATTACAGTAGTTGCTATCGCAAAATAATTATTTTATTTGCCTGAAAGGCTGTGTTATATTTAATGGAAAACTATGTTGGTAAAAGGCTGGACGGACGTTATGAAGTTCAGGAAATAATCGGCGTTGGCGGAATGTCCGTAGTATATAAAGCTTATGACAATGTTGATGACAGAATCGTAGCGGTAAAAATACTTAAAGATGAATATTCAAACGATGCTGATTTTGTAAGACGATTTAAAAATGAATCAAAGGCAATTGCCGTTCTTTCTCATCCGAATATCGTTAAGGTTTATGACGTAAGTTTTGGCGAGAAAGTTCAGTATATTGTAATGGAATATGTTGACGGCATTACTCTTAAAGAATATATTCAAAAGCAGCATATAATAACGTGGAACGATGCTGTATTTTTTACTACACAGATTTTAAGGGCGTTGCAGCACGCACATGATAAAGGCATTGTTCACAGGGATATAAAGCCGCAAAATATAATCCTGCTGCCAAACGGTAATATTAAAGTTACCGATTTTGGCATCGCTCGTTTTTCAAGAACGGAAACAAAAACATTAACCGAAAATGCCATTGGTTCTGTTCATTATATTTCTCCAGAACAGGCAAAGGGTGAATTCACGGATGAACGCGCTGATATATATTCTGTTGGTGTTGTACTTTATGAAATGCTTGCAGGCAAAGTTCCGTTTGATGCTGACAGCGCTGTTTCCGTTGCTCTTATGCAGCTTCAGAAAGAACCAAAAAAGCTTACTGAAATAAATCCTAATATTCCCCTTGGAATTGAACAGATATGCTTTCATGCAATGCAAAAAAATCCCGATGAACGTTATCAGACAGCTACTGAAATGCTGCTAGATATTGAAGAGGTCATAAGAAACCCTCAGGCTACGTTTGATTACACATATTTTGTTGATAAAGAACCCACTAAATATGTTTTCAAAGAAGATCTTTCTCCAAAAATTGAGGATGAAAATGAATATGAAGAGGAAGATGCTGTGTCTGATTATGACCCTAATCATAAGAAAAAGGTTATTACCGCAGTTGTTGTAGGTGTAGTCCTTTTGATTGCGGCTGTTGTTGGCATAGTTGTGTTTATGACACAGGGCGTTAACACAAAAACACATCAGCTTGAAAATTTTGTAGGTCAGTCTTATGATGATCTTGCATCAAGCGAAGAGTATGATTATGTGTTTGTTGCTGAATACGAAAAAACTGATGAATACAACCCGGGTACTGTTATTTCCCAAATGCCGGAGGCGGGAGAAAGAGTTATTTCCGGTTCAACTGTAACTCTTTATGTTGCCGCTAGCAATGAAGATATTGAAGTACCTAATCTATATGAATATACTGTGGACGCGGCTGAACGTGTTTTAAACGCAAGTAATTTGACTAATTTTACGGTTAATGAAGTTTCAAGTGAAACGGTTGCTGAGGGTTCTGTTATTTATACTGAACCAAAAGCCGGTTCAATCGTATCGGCAGATACCCCGATAATTATTTACGTTTCTTCAGGTCCTACTACTACTCAGGTTTCCACGTTTACTGTTCCAAATGTTGTAGGCTTGAGCCAGACTGATGCTCAGGAATTTCTTGAAAAAACCGGATTTAAAAATGTAAGCGTTGAAACTCAGGATAGCGCAATCAGACGTGGCGTTGTACTTAGTCAGACGCCGCGTTCCGGTTCTTCAGCACGCGAAGACGAAAGAATTACTATTACCGTGTCTACCGGTAATCCGCCTACCACTGCACCGACACAGTATTCTATAACTCTTAATATCACGCTCCCGTCTGAAATTGATTCATCAACAGGCAAAGCGCCTAACGATACTTTAGTTGTAAGCGTTAACGGAAAGAGTTATTCAACGCAGTCAGTTACACTTGACGGTTCTACTGTGGAGGTTGTAATTCCTAATCAGACTGCAGGCTCAAATGTTAATGTTTTAGTAGAATTAACAGAAATAAGCGCAACACATTCACTTTCATTCAATATGAATGAAGATAAAGAGACGAGTTTTAATCTGTCATAACGGTTTGTTTATATGATCAAAGGAAAAATAATTAAAGGTATTGGCGGTTTCTACTATGTGGAAACCGCCGATACTGTATACGAGTGCAAAGCACGAGGAAATTTCAGAAACAAAAAAATCATTCCGCTTGTGGGTGATGATGTTGAAATATCCGTAAATGAAAATGCAGAAAACAGAATAGAGAACATTCTTGAAAGAAAAAACAGTCTTGTAAGACCTCCGCTTGCTAATATAGATCAGTTGTTTATTGTGTCTTCTATTGTTGATCCGTTTATCAATACTTATAACATTGATAAAATGACTGCTCTTGCTGAGTATAAAGGTATTGAGCCTATTATTGTTCTAACTAAAATCGATCTTAGTGAAGATTATGAAAAGTACGCAGAAACATATATAAGTTCAGGTTTTACGGTTATTACATGCAATAATCTTAACGGAGAAGGCTCTGAAAAAGTGCTTCCTCTGCTCAAAGAAAAAATTAGTGCTTTTTCGGGTAATACAGGCGTTGGAAAATCTTCTCTCTTAAATGCTATTGACCCACGTCTTTCTTTGAAAACAGGAGAAACTAGTAAAAAACTCGGCAGAGGTAAACACACAACACGTCATTGTGAACTTTTTAAAGTGGGCGGCGGTTATGTTGCTGATACACCGGGATTTTCATCGATTGATTTTGAAAAAGGAGAAACTATACTTAAAGATGATCTTTTCGATTGTTTCCGTGAATTCAAGCCCTATTTTGGTCAATGCAAGTTCACTTCCTGCGCTCATATAAATGAAAACGGTTGCGCTGTTTGCGCTGCGGTTAAAAACGGTGAAATTTCAGAAAGCCGCCATAACAGCTATGTTAAAATGTATAACGATGTAAAAAATATAAAAGAATGGGAAATTTCAAAATGAAATTCACGATTGTGGCAGGTGCTCCGGGTCAGGATGCGCAATTTTTAAAAAATAATATTGATCTTGATTCCTTCATAATTGCAGCCGATTCCGGATATGTTACCTGTGAAAAGGCAAAAGTAAAACCCAATATTATAATCGGCGATTTTGATTCGTCAAAAAAACCTCAAACAAATATTAATATTTTGCAACTTCCGAGCATAAAAAATGATACAGACACTTTTTACTGTATTAAAGAAGCAGTGAAACGAGGCGCAGATGAAATCGAAATATTCTGTGCTTTGGGCGGCAGGGCGGATCACACGCTTTCAAACATCCTTAATCTTGAATATTGCCTTGAAAACAACGTAAAAGCGTCAATTGTCAGCGAAAAATGCGTGCTGTCTCTTCATAATAGCGGCTTTGAGATCTGTAAGGGCGATTTTAAGTATTTCTCATTGTTTGCCATTGGAGGCAGCGTGAGCGGCCTTTCTATTAAAGGCGCAGCTTATGAGCTTGATGATTATACATTGAGCCCATTTGCGTCAATTGGCCAAAGCAATGAATTTAAAAACAGTATAGTAAATATAGATTTTAAAAACGGCGTACTTCTTCTTGTTTTAAGTAACGATTAATTTTTTTCATCATAGTATGTAACAGCTGCAGCTTAACGGGAGTGTTATTATGAAAAAAATGTGCCGACGTGATTTTTTGTGGCTTGCTTTCGGAGTAGGATGTGTAATTACTATGTGCCTTCCTGTTGAATGGCTTGTCCGCATTTTGGCAATTGTTGTAATAATACTCGGAATAATTTGCTGCACCAAATGATGGGAGGATTTGCTTTATGAAAGTAGTTGTAATTACGCCGCCTAAATTTGCGGCTCCGTTTATAAGAATGATATTTAAAATAAAGAAGAGCTCTTAAAGTTCAGAACATACGGTGTTATGCCGATAACCAGGGTGTTAGCCCTGGTTTTTTTATTTATAAACGCATATAGGAATTTTTCAATTTATAAATTCATTTTGCAAGTTGAGTTAAGTTTTCTATTGTTTGTTATATTTTTGATTTTTTCTGCATAACAATAAGCAGTAATTAAAAAGGAGCATTCATATGGAAAACAGGAAAACAGAAATCAAAGAAAAATGCTGTATCTTTTCAAAAAGCATAGACGCCGATTTTGATTATCAGGAAAATCTGCAGTCCTATAATGATGACGTGTTAAAAATCATAAGGTGCAGTATCAATAATTTTGTTGTCAATTCCGTGTTCCAGAATGGTGTTGTAACCATTCACGGAAAATCTAAGATATTTTTAACTTATATAAGCGAGTCTAGTGCTTGTTTGTCATGCGCTGAATTTGAAGAGGACTTTGAAAAGAACATCTCCATTGATACTGACGAGCAGGAAATTTTTACTGATATATCCATATGCAATAAATACTGCAATTACAGAATTATTAATCAGCGCAGAGTGGATATACATAATTCGTTCCAGATAAATATATGCGCATATGCACAGTCAGGAGCTCAAATGCTTGAAGAGTGTGATGATGTTCTTATTGATAAGCAAAACGTGTCATATATTTCAAGGGTTGGTTCTGCTTATGTTAAATCTGATTTTGAAGACGAAACATCAGTTTCAGACGGAGCGGTCAAAAAAGTTATAAATGTTTTTGCAAATACAAATTGCAAGGAAGTAAAACTCATTGATGATAAAATGCTAGTCAAAACAGATGTTTGTTTTTCCATTTTGTATACTGTGGATGCAGAAAAAGAAGAAGTACGCCGTTGTGAAAAAAATACTGAGGTAAGCACGATTATTGACATTCCCGGAATTAAAGAAAATGATATTCCAATGGTACGCGCTAGGGTTGGTAATCTGTTTTATAAAGTTAAGGCAGATGAAAACAATGAACTCACAGTTATCGAACTAATGGGTGACATCAATTTCGACTGCGTTGTATACAGGCGGTGCAGTTTAAATATACCGGATGACTGCTATTCTTTGAACTGCAACACTGAGAATGTGCTTTCACAGATAGAGCTAAATACAGATTATGAGCTCAGAAAAGAATCTTGTAATGAGACACTTGTTTTTGAATTTGAATCAGCAAGCATAAAGCAGGTATTGGATTTATCACTTTGTTTTAGCGATTCAAACACAATCGAAATGGGTGCATTTGTGTATGATGCAAATGGAGAACTTCAGTTTATTACGGATAGAAAAAAGATTGATTCCATAAAAGGCAATCAGATACAGGCTTATATAACATCGTTTGATTTTGTAATAAAATCGGAAAGTGTAATTGAAGTTAGAGTGGTAATTTCTTATATTTCCCTTGACTTCAGTAATAAAAAATTTACTGTGCTGTCTGATGTTGAGTTTAAAGGCGAAAGTAATTTTGATACGCCTGCGCTTGTTATTTATTTCGCTGATAAAAACGAAAGGCTTTGGGATATAGCTAAAACATTTAAAACATCGGTTGAACTTATCAAAAAAGAAAATGAAATCACTAAGGAGTTCTGCGAAACAAGCAGAGTCCTGATTATTCCCGGAGTATAAGGAGTTGCACAAATGAGTATATACACAGATATTTCCAAGAGAACACAGGGCGATATTTATATCGGCGTTGTTGGTCCGGTTAGAACTGGTAAATCAACTTTTATCAAAAAATTTATGGATACACTTGTAATTCCGAGAATTGACGGTGAGTTTCAAAAAGAACGTGCACGAGATGAGCTGCCTCAGAGTGCCGCAGGAAGAACAATAATGACAACAGAGCCTAAGTTTATTCCTGAAGAGGCAATTGAACTTGCCATGGATGACAATCTTCATTTTAGGGTAAGGCTTATTGACTGTGTCGGTTACATTGTTCCGAGTTCAGTAGGGTACATAGAAGAGGATCAGCCCAGAATGGTGCACACTCCGTGGTTCGAAGAAGAAATACCGTTTAACATGGCGGCAGAGATTGGTACTCAAAAAGTAATTAATGAACACTCAACAATTGGTCTCGTAATTACTACTGACGGCTCAATTAGCAGTATACCTCGTGCTGAATATGAGGAAGCTGAGGAAAGGGTTATAAAAGAGTTAAAAGAAATTAACAAACCTTTTGTTGTTGCTTTGAATTGCGTTGAGCCTAAAAGTCAAGAGGCTGTTTCTTTAGCTTCCGCGCTAAGTGAAAAGTACAATGTTCCGGTTATTCCTATTAACTGTCTTGAACTTGATGAACAGCAGATAAACAGAATACTTGAAACAGTGCTTTATGAGTTTCCTGCAAAATGTATTGAGTTGAATTTCCCGGGCTGGATAAAAAGCCTCGACAGTGATGATGAATTCAAAAATTCTCTGTTCTCTTATGTAAGGGATATAAGTAAAACTATCAATAATATACGCAGTGTAAAGTCTTTTGCGTTGCAGCTTAAGGATTACAAGGATATAGAAGATGCTTTCATTTCCGATTCAGACCTTGCGACAGGCAGAATCAGCATTAAGGTAGGAATAGGGAACTCTTACTATTATTCTGTTCTTTCAGATAAATGCGGAGATGAGATCAGGGACGAAAAGGATCTAATGCGCCTTGTATGTGAACTTGCACAGATAAGAACTAAGTTCAAAAAGTTTTCATCTGCACTTATGGAAGTTGACAGAACAGGCTATGGCATTGTTATGCCTGATATTGATGAACTTACTCTTGAAGAACCTGAAATCGTCAAGCAGGGCGGCAGGTACGGCGTTAAGCTCAAAGCTCAGGCACCCTCTATTCATATGATTAAATGCAATACATTTACGGAAGTCGCTCCTATTGTTGGCAGTGAAAGCCAGTCACAGGAACTTGTCATGTATCTTCTTAAAGAGTTTGAAGAAAATCCGAATAAAATATGGGAAACGGATATATTCGGAAAATCACTGCATGAGCTTGTGAACGAGGGATTGCGCGGTAAGCTGGAACGCATGCCTGATGACGCAAGAAGTAAGTTCCGCGAAACCATAGAACGTGTTATTAACGAAGGATGTAGCGGACTTATCTGCATAATTCTATAAAAATAAAAGAGGTTCGAAAGAACCTCTTAAAGTTTTGAAATATATGAGACAAGTATTATGACAGCGATATGAAGAAATATAATCAAAGGCAGGCCTATCATAAATTTTTTGTGCTGTGTTTTATGGCGGATTATAATCATGGTGATATATTCAGCTGCTGCTCCGCCAAATAACGCCACAGTCATCAAACAGTTTTCGGAAATTCTGTATCTTCCTTTTACAGCCCTGCGTTTGTCAACTGCAGTCAGTAATGCTGCCAATATGTTTATAAATATTAAATATATAACTAATGCGGTGTTCAGGCTCATTATTTGAATTCTTTGAGCCTCTTCAAATCATAAGGCCCTACAGCGTATTTTTGGCCTTTTGCCAAGAGGTCTCCCTGATCCTCGTCAATCGTGTAAATTGACGCGCATTTTGGGCATACGAGAAAATAGATACCCTCAGCGTTGAGCAGTGGATATTCTGCAATAAAGCGCACATTCATATTTCTAAACGCCTTGAAACTAACTTTGCTTTTACAGTTTGGGCACTCAATGGGTTCTGTTTCGCCTTTTTCTTTAACTCTGTCTGAATTGCCTAATCTGTATTCCATAATATCACCTAATTTCTTAATAACTATATTTTTGCAGATAAAAAGGAAAGTGTCAAGTATGAAAAAAATATTTGCAGTTCTAATTTCGGTATTGTTTCTGTTTTCCGGCTGCACAGCGGCGCAGAACAACGAAACTCATATAACTTCACCTGTTGATTATGTTAAATCTGTTTGGATGACATATTTCGAGCTTGAACAGCTGACTTCATCAAGTGATACGTCACAGGATTTTGAAAAAGCAGTTAAGGAAGCATTTGGTATCGTTAAAGATGCTGGTCTTAATACCGTTACTGTTCAAGTGCGTCCTTGTGCGGACGCATTCTATAAATCTGAATATTTTCCAGTATCGCAGTATTGCTTCGGCGAACAGGGAGCTGAGCTTAAATATGACCCGCTTGAGATAATGGTTTCTGTTGCGCATTCTATGAATTTAAGGCTGGAAGCGTGGGTAAATCCGTACAGGGTTTCTCAGTCTAATGATATAAACGAGCTTAGCGATACAAATCAAGCTAAAATTTGGTATCAAAATGATGATACTAAAAGCAATGTCTATATATCAGATAAAATATATTTCAATCCTGCAAGCGAGGCTGTTACCCAGCTTATAGTGAACGGCATTAAGGAAATAGTTATGAATTACGCCGTTGACGGCATACATTTTGACGATTATTTTTATCCGACCGATAAAGATGATATTGATTCAAAAGAATATTCAGCGTATGTTCAGGGAGGGGGAGAGCTTTCACTTGCTGATTGGCGGCGTGAAAATGTTTCAAATATGGTGAAAAGCGTGTATTCAACTGTAAAACAGGTTAATTCATCCGTCCAGTTCGGTATAAGCCCCCAGTCTAAAGTTTCAACAGATTATAACGTACTTTATGCAGATGTGGAAAAATGGGCTTCAGAGGAAGGCTATGTGGATTATATATGCCCCCAGATATATTTTGGCTTTTACAACGAAGTGCAGCCTTTCAGCCGTACAGCAAAAGAGTGGAGCGAGAGAACAACAGCAGTTAAACTCTATGTGGGACTTCCGCTTTATAAGGCAGGAGAAAAAGACGAGTTTGCATCATCCGATCAGGATTATGCTATAAATGAATTTGTTGATAACAATAATATAATTTCAAGACAGATTATATATCTTGACAACCTGCCTAATGTTGGCGGATATTATATCTATTCTTTCAGCTATCTTGCTGACGGACAGTCATCGGCTGTAAAAAATGAAGTCGAAAATATTAAAAATCTGAATTAGCAATGCACTCATCATCTTGTACTGACTGTATAAGACAATTAACTTCCAGTCCCGTTAAATCTTTGTCGCATTTAAGCAGAACTGGTGTGTAGTTTTTTGTGTATCCGCGCAGATAGTTTTCATCAGCGCGTCCCTCAATAAGAACATTAACAGTTTTTCCAATCTGATTTTCAAGGTATTCTCTGCGGATGTTTTCGGTCTCCTCAATCATAACAGCTGCGCGTTTTTCTTTCTCTGCTTTCGAAACAGAATCTCCGCGCCTTGATGCAGCTGTGCCTGTTCTTTCCGAATAGGGGAATACGTGAACTTTTTCAAAGCCTATCTTTTTTATGAATGCAAGGCTTTCATGAAAATCACTCTCTGTTTCCTCATTAAAGCCCACCATAACATCAGTTGTCAGTGAACAATCAGAAAAGGCTTTTCTGAGTTTTACGCAAAGTTCAGAATATTCTTCGGCAGTATAGTGACGATTCATATCTTTTAATGTTTTATTGCATCCGCTCTGCAAAGATATATGAAACTGCGGGCAGAATTTTTCCACGGCAGAAAGCCTTTTTATAATACTGTCTGTAATATGGTCCGGTTCAAGGCTGCCAAGTCTTATTCTTGATATACCTTCATTTTCAGCGCAGATTTCAACAGCGTCAGCTATGTTGAAGTCTGCGCCTTTTCCGTATGCGGAAAGATTGATGCCAACCCTGTCTCTTATACACATCTCCGAGCCCACGAGACGGACTCCTATCTC
>URIN01000022.1 GCA_900547915.1 uncultured Clostridium sp.
AGTCCGTCTCGTGGGCTCGGAGATGTGTATAAGAGACAGATTATATACAGTGGTGATTTATATTGGCGCTTAAAAAGAACGATGAAATAAAACTGAATATTGATTCGGTAACTCCGCTCGGCAGCGCCGTAGGCAGGTATGAAGGTATGGCGGTATTTGTGAGAAATGCCGTGCCGGGTGATGAGATACTTGTGCGTATAATCAAAACCTCAAAAAATTACGCAGTCGGTATTGTCAAAAATATAATTACACCTTCACCAGAGAGAATAGAATCCGATTGTCCCGTTTCAGACAAATGCGGCGGCTGTTCGTTCAGATGCATGTCTTATTCTTCAGAGCTTGAGGCAAAAAAAGATTTCGTGCAGCAGAATGTGCGCAGAATAGGCGGCTTAGATTTTGAAGTCGAAAAAATCATCGGTGCGGATGAAATCTGTTTTTACAGAAATAAAGCACAGTATCCCGTAAGAATTGAAAACGGTGATTTTACAGCAGGATTTTACGCTTTTAAAAGCCATCGTGTTATCCCTGCTTTTTCATGTATGCTTCAGCCTAAGGAGTTTGCAGACGGTCTGAAAGCATTTGAAAAATGGGCGCTTGAAAGCGGTGTTAGTTCGTTTGATGAAAAAAACGGCAGGGGACTGCTGCGCCACATATATTTCAGAAAAGCATTTGCAACAGGGCAGATAATGGCGTGTGCCGTTATTAACGGAAAAAATATTCCGAATCCCGATCTTCTCATTTCTCTTTTGCAGCAGGCTTTGCCGGGGCTTAAGAGTGTTGCAGTAAATATAAATCTCAAAAATACTAATGTTATCCTAGGTAATAAAACAAATATCATCTGGGGTGATGATAAGATAACAGATATTCTTCTCGGCAAGAAATTTGTTATTTCTCCCGAAAGTTTTTATCAGGTAAATCATAACCAGTGTGAAAAACTGTATTCCTGCGCAGCTGAACTGGCAGGACTGACAGGAAGCGAGACTGTGCTTGATATGTATTGCGGTGCCGGTACTATCGGGCTTACGCTTGCCGATAATTGCAAACAGCTTTACGGTGTTGAGATAGTCGAATCCGCTGTGAATAACGCACGTGAAAACGCTCAGATAAACGGCATTAATAATGCTGAATTTATTTGCGCCGATGCTTTCGAGGGCGCAAAGATATTAACACGAAAAGGTGTTAAGCCTGATGTTGTCATAGTTGATCCGCCGAGAAAAGGCTGTCAGAAAGAACTTTTTGATATTATAGAAAACTTGGGCGCAAAAAAAATCGTGTATGTTTCCTGCAACAGCGCCACGCTTGCAAGGGATTTGCAGATACTTAATGCAAAAGGCTACCGCCTTAAACATCTTCAGGCGGTCGATCTGTTCCCGCGCACTGCCCATGTGGAAGCTGTGTGCTCGGTTGTAAAAGAATAATACATAAATCAGGAAAGGATTGTCAAAATGAAACTCAACAGCGATATTATGCTCGGTAACATAGACGGCAAGGATTTTGCCATTGCAACGGGCAGTCTTTCAAAAAAATTTAACGGTATTATTAATAATAATCCAACTGCGAATTTTATATTTACTCTTCTTAAAACAGAGCAGACGGAAGACAGTATCGTTCAGGCAATGCTTGAAAAATACGATGCTCCCGAGAATGTTATCAGAGCTGATGTCAGGGAACTGCTTGATGTTATAAGAAAAGCGGGAATTTTGGAAGAGTAATTATGATGAAACTTAACAGCGTGGAAACTGAATATCTGCTTACTGTTCTGCGTGCTGCGGCAAATGGCGAAAAGCCCGCCGCTCCGCCTGAAGGTATTGACTGGAATGAATTTTTTGAACTGTCAAAAAAGCAGCAGGTTTATTCAATGGTGGTGCAGGCGGTGGATATCAATTGCCTTCCGCCACAGATAGCCGATATGCTTAACAATTTTTCCAAAAGTGAACTTGTGCGCCTGATAGCAATGCAGAATGAGCTTGCCGCAATAAAGGTTGAGCTTGAGAAAAGCAAAATAAAATATATGCTTTTGAAAGGCTCCCTTATAAAAAATTATTACCCTAAGCAAAGCATGCGCCAGATGAGCGATATTGATGTTTTGTATGATCCGGATAAAAGGGATTCGCTTGTTGAAATAATGACCGCAAGAGGGTATGAACTTCTGTCGCAGGGCGGAAATTCAGACGATTTCAGTAAACAGCCTTATTATACTTTTGAGTTTCACCGCGCGCTTTTTAAAGACGTGTACGGATTTTGTCCCGATTTTTCATTTGTTTGGGATAACGCGCAGAAATCGGCAGACAGTCAGTATGAGTATATAATGAGCGTTGAAGATCTGTATCTTCACCATATAGCCCATATGTATAAGCATTGTATTCTCGGCGGCTTCGGCATACGTTTTATTGTGGATACTTATCTTATCCTGAAAAATAATGCTGAAAGTATGGATCGCTCATATTTGGACGATAAGCTTGCTCAGATGCAGCTTTCGGATTTTGAAAAAGATATAAGCAGTTTTACGTTTGCTCTTATGGAAAACAAGGAACTCTCCGAAAAGCAGCGTGAATTTTTCGATACGGCACTTGTTCACGGTATTTACGGTGATTACAATACGAATGTGGGCGAGGCTTTTAGAAATTATAAAAATAAAAACGGCGGCAGTGCTTTCGGTTATGTTATGAGCAGAATATTCCCGTCCGTTTTCCAAATGAAAAGTATGTATCCTATACTCAAAAAGCACCCCGTGCTTTTGGGATTTTATTATATAAAGCGGCTCGTAGAAAAATCATTCACATCACGCAAAAAGGCGCTGAATGAGGTTAGGGCCGTCAGAAAAATTAACGAAGAGCAAAAAAATAAATAATACAGAGGTAAACAAATTGTCCGTAAATAAGAAAAATATAAGGAATTTTTCAATAATCGCACATATAGATCACGGCAAGTCCACCCTTGCGGATCGTCTGCTTGAACTGACTCAGTCAGTTGAAAAACGTGATATGCAGGATCAGATCCTTGATGACATGGATTTGGAGCGCGAAAGAGGTATCACCATAAAGGCGCACGCCGTAAAACTTGATTATACTGCCAAAAACGGCGAAAAATACGAGTTCAATCTTATAGATACACCGGGCCATGTTGACTTTAATTATGAGGTTTCACGCTCTCTTGCCGCATGCGAGGGCGCATTGCTTATTGTTGACGCGTCACAGGGTGTTGAGGCTCAGACTCTTGCTAATACTTATCTTGCGCTTGATCACGATCTTGACATTCTGCCGGTAATAAACAAGATAGACCTTCCCGCCGCAAATCCACAGGCAGTTGCGGAAGAGGTAGAAGATGTAATAGGTATCCCTTGTCTTGACGCACCGCGCGTTTCGGCTAAAACGGGAGAAAATGTTGAGGATATATTAGAATATATAGTTAAAGAGATACGTCCGCCGGAGGGCGATGAAAACAAGCCGCTTAAGGCGCTCATATTTGACTCGGTCTATGATTCATACCGAGGCGTAATCGTTTATGTAAGAATTATGGACGGCAAAATTAAAGCCGGAGATACTATGAGGATGATGGCAACGGGCGCTGAATTCACAGTAGTTGAAGTCGGCTATATGCGTGCCACATCAATGGAAAAGGCAAATGAGCTTATTGCCGGCGAGGTAGGTTATATAACTGCCTCTATCAAAACAGTGCACGATGCACATGTAGGCGATACAGTTACTCTTGCGGATAATCCCGCTCCTGAACCGCTTCCGGGTTACAGGAAAGTAAACCCGATGGTTTTCTGTGGTGTTTATCCCGCTGACGGTGCAGACTACGAGGCGCTCAGAGACGCCCTTGAAAAACTGCAGCTCAATGATGCGTCACTTTCATTTGAACCTGAAACATCAGGCGCTCTTGGTTTTGGTTTCCGCTGTGGATTTCTCGGACTTCTGCATCTGGAAATTATTCAGGAAAGACTTGAAAGGGAATATGATCTTGATCTCGTAACTACCGTGCCGAGTGTTGTTTATAAAATTCATATGACGGACGGCACAATGGTTGAAATTGATAACCCCACCAATTACCCCGATCCCGCGCTCATTGATTACTGTGAGGAGCCGTTTTGCAATGCCAGCATTTACGCTCCCAGCGAATTTGTGGGAACTATTATGGATATGTGTCAGGACAGACGCGGAATATTCAAAAATATGACTTATATAACGCCTGACAGAGTGGATATAAGCTATGAACTTCCGCTCAATGAAATTATTTACGATTTCTTTGATGCGCTCAAATCACGCACAAGGGGCTATGCTTCGTTTGATTACGAGATTTCGGAATACCGCCGCAGCAAGCTTGTTAAGGTAGATGTGCTTCTCAACGGTGATATTATTGATGCTCTGTCATTCATAATTCACGCAGACAAGGCTTACCCACGTGCCAGAAAAATTGCTGAAAAGCTCAAAGATCATATACCGCGCCACCTCTTTGAAATTCCCATTCAGGTGGCTATCGGCGGCAAGGTAATCGCCAGAGAAACCGTTAAAGCACTGCGTAAGGACGTTCTTGCAAAGTGCTACGGCGGTGATGTTACAAGAAAAAAGAAATTGCTTGAAAAGCAGAAAGAGGGCAAAAAGCGTATGCGCCGTTTCGGCTCGGTAGAGGTGCCGCAGGAGGCGTTTATGGCTGTTCTCAAGCTCTCGTCCGATGATGAATAAGGCGGAGAGCTGTATGGATAATAAGTTTGAAAGACTTTCAGATGATATTTATATAGAGGTCAGCGCCGAGCATACTTTCGGCACGGACGCGCTTTTGCTGGCTTATTTTGCAAAGCCTAAAAATAATGACGCTGCCATGGATATGGGCACAGGCTGCGGTATAATACCGTTTCTGTGGCTTAGAAATCCGCTTCAGAGCACGGTGCATTGCCTTGATATTCAGCAAAACGCTATTGATCAGGTAAACCGCAGCATTGAAAGAAACTCACTTCAGGGCAGGCTTGTTTCACACCGCTGTGATCTGCGTGAGATACGCTCCGAATTTCCTGCTGAGGGATTTTCACTCGTAACTATGAACCCGCCGTATAAACCTGTCGGCACGGGAATAGAGTCTCAGAGCGAAAGCGCAAAAATAGCTCGCCATGAGATATGCTGCAATATAGAAGACGCAGTAAAAGCGGCGGCTTATCTGCTTAAATTCGGCGGCAGGTTTTGTATGTGCCACCGACCCGAAAGACTTGCGGATGCTGTGTGCCTTATGAGAAAATACAGCCTTGAGCCGAAAAGGCTCAGGTTTGTTGTTGATAAAAACGATCAGGAGCCGTTTCTTTTCCTAATTGAGGGCAAAAAGAATTCAAAGCCGTTTCTGCGCGTTGAGCCGCTGCTTGCCATAAAAAAGGAAAACGGTAAGTTTACGGATGAAATGCTCACGGTTTACGGCTCGTATGCAGACGGGTATGATAAATGAAAGGTAAATTATATGTTGTCGGCACACCGATAGGCAATCTGTCTGATTTTTCGCCGCGTGCCGCAGAGACCCTTGAAGCGGTGGATTTCATAGCCGCTGAGGATACAAGGGTCACGCTTAAGATCTTAAACCGTTTCTCAATAAAAAAAGAAATGGTCAGCTATTACGAACATAATAAAAGAGAGCGCGGAGAGGTAATCTGCTCACGTATTTTGGCGGGCGAAAACTGCGCAATAGTAACAGACGCGGGTATGCCTGCTATTTCAGACCCGGGGCAGGAACTTGTTGCCCAGTGCGCTGAATACGGTATAGATGTTGTGGCAGTTCCGGGCCCAACCGCTTTTGCAACGGCGCTTGCGGTGTCAGGTATGGATACTGGCAGATTTACGTTCGAGGGATTTCTCAGCGTTTCTAAAAAATCTCGTTTTGAGCATCTTGATGAGGTAAAAGACGAAAAACGCACAATGGTGTTTTACGAAGCGCCGCACAAACTTGCCAATACGCTCAGGGATATGTATGCCGCTTTCGGAAACAGAAAAATAGCAATAGTGCGTGAACTTACCAAGGTGCACGAGGAAGTTATACGCACAACACTAAAAGACGCCGTTGAGGCTTATGGTGACGGCAGCCTGAAAGGCGAGATAGTTCTTATAATAGAGGGCAAAAAGGAACAGCCGAGCGAGATAACGCTTGAAGAGGCTGTTGCGAAAGCCAGAAAACTTATGGAAGACGGAATGAGCATAAGCAGAGCGGCAAAAGAAATTGCGGGGGAGACCCCGTTTAAAAAAGCCGATATTTACAGGGAGCTTTTATGATCTGCAATATGTGCCCGCGCAGATGCGGGGTTAACAGAAAAGAAAAATACGGTTTCTGTTCGTCACCGGAAGAGTTTAGGGTGGCAAGGGCGGCGCTCCATTTCTGGGAGGAGCCGTGTATCAGCGGCAAACGCGGCAGCGGAACAGTCTTTTTCAGCGGCTGCAATCTGAAATGCGTTTATTGCCAAAACAGTGAGATAAGTATTCAAAATAAGGGCACCGCAGTCAGCAGTGAAAAACTGATAGAAATATTCGAAAAACTTATTGCAGAGGGCGCGGAAAATATAAATCTTGTAAATCCCACTCATTATGCCGTTCAGCTTAAAACGCTGTTTAAAAAATGGCACTGCCCTGTGCCGATAGTATATAATTCAAGCGGCTATGAAAGTGTTGAAACACTAAAAATGCTAAGCGGCATTGTTGATATTTATCTGCCCGATTTCAAATACATAAGGTGCGATAAAGCAAAAAGATACAGCAGAGCGCAGGATTATCCTGAAGTTGCAAAAGCGGCAATTTCTGAAATGCTAAACCAGCAGCCCGAATGTGTGTTTGAAAACGGAATGATGAAAAAAGGCGTTATTATACGCCACCTTATCCTGCCCGGCAACACGAATTCGTCAATTGAAATTATAGATTACTTTAAAGATAATTTTCAGGGGGCTTATCTCAGCCTTATGGCTCAGTATACACCCTGTACAGACCTCAGAGAATATCCCGAGATAAACAGAAAAATAACTGAGCGTGAATATAAAAAAGTGCTTGATCATGCAGTTTTGTCAGGACTTGAAAATGTGTTTGTGCAGGAGCTTTCATCAGCCGATGAAATTTACATTCCGCCGTTTGATTTTACCGGTGTAATGTGATAATATAAATTTGTAAAGCTTTGTTCCCTTCGCCGTTTCGGCGCGTTTTGAAAGAGGTGCTTTTATGCATACTGAAAACTTTACTTTTAAATCGGCTACAGGCGTGTGTGAGATACACGGCTGTGAATTCATTCCCGAAACACCCGCAAAGGCGGTTGTTGCTATCCACCACGGTATGGCGGAGCATATTGAAAGATATGCGGATTTCGTTTCATACCTGACTTCAAAGGGCGTTGCTGTGTTTATGCATGATATGGCAAATCACGGCAAGTCAAATCAGAATCCTGCCGACCTTGGCTATTTTGGTGAAAAAGACGGATATAAGGGGCTTATTAAGGATTATAAGACCGTTTTCGAAGCGGCGCAGAAGAAATATCCCGATTTAAAGCACGTTGTTTTCGGCCATTCTATGGGCTCGTTTATTGTGCGCTGTTTTGACGCGCATTACCCTGAGCTCAGCGACTGTTCTGTCTATATGGGCACGGGCGGCACTAATGACGCACAGGCAATAGGAAAAAAAGTAACCGACATTATTGCCTTGTTAAAAGGCTCTCATCACCGCTCTAATCTTATGGATAAACTTGCTTTCGGCGCTTATAACGCCAAGTTTGAAAAGCGCACCGCTTTTGACTGGCTCACACGTGATACCGAAATAGTTGATAAGTATATCGCAGACCCGATGTGCGGCTATAAGTTTACCATCAGAGGTATGGGCGATCTCCTTATGCTCAACGGAGCCGCAAACAGTGCTGAATGGTATGAAAAGGTCAGAAAAGATCTGCCTATTCTTCTTATCAGCGGCGCTGAAGACCCTGTCGGCGAGTATTCAAAGGGAATAGACGAAGTATACAACAAGCTTGTTCAGAGCGGTCATACCGCCGTGCAGGAAAAGCTGTATCCGGATTGCCGCCACGAAGTGCTTAATGAGCTTAATAAAGAAGAAGTTTATGAATATTTATATTCGTTCATAATAAACGATTAACGGAGGATTGATTTTTTATGATTTACAGACCTGAATTTGACAGCAACGGAAAAAAGGTGCTCTGTGAGATGAACGGAGTAAATTCCGAAATGCTTATGGACATCTATGTCAAGAAACTCTCTAAAGGCGAAATCCTTGAGATATTTGAAGATAAAAATGAGTGCGCAGTTTTGCTGCTTTCAGGCAAAGTCAATTTTAAAGTAGGAGAGGGCATTGACGAGACCTGCAGCAGGGCAAATCCGTTTGAGAAAAAGCCTTACGCAGTTCATTTTCCGAAGCAGGTAAAGGCTGTGATAACTGCTCTTGAGGACAGTGAAGTCCTTGTTCAGCAGACTGATAACGATAAAACCTGGGAGCCTGTTTTCTATAATCCCGATAATTGCCTTTATCAGGAATTCGGCAAAGGCCAGTGGGGCGGCGCAGGACACAGAATAGTTTCAACTATGTTTGATCTCGATAATGCACCGTATTCAAATATGGTAATGGGTGAAGTGTTTAATCAGCCCGGTAAGTGGTCATCATATCCTCCGCATCATCATCCTCAGCCTGAACTCTATTATTACTGTTTTGATCATCCGGAGGGATTCGGAGCAGGCTTTGAGGGCGATACGCCTTATAAAGTAATGAACGGCGACTGCCTTTGCATCAGGGGCGGCAACGCTCACCAGCAGGTAACGGCGCCAGGTTATGAGATGTATTATGTATGGCTTATAAGGCATCTTGACGGTGATCCGTGGGATAAAACAAGAATCTATGTTAAGGAATACGAGTGGCTTGCAAATGCGGACTAACGGTATAATTTTAAAGGACATTTATGAGTTCGAAAAGGTTTCTTCCTGTAAGAAGCCTTTTGTTTGCTGTGGAAAATCTTTTGAGAACACTCAGGAATTTGAATATCTGAAATCGGCGTTTGATTTGACCGTGTGGGATAAAATACGCCCCAACCCTCGCTTTGAGGATATGCTTGAAGCGGCTGAACTTTTCAAAAGAGAAAACTGCGATTATATGATAGGCGCCGGCGGCGGTTCTCCGCTGGACTCCGCCAAAATGATAAAACTGCTTGTGACCAATGACCCTAAAACAGCACTCAGCGAACCTATGAAGGATAACTATATAGGCTTTTTTGCTATTCCCACAACTTCGGGCACAGGGTCGGAAGCAACAAAATATTCGGTGTTTTATGTTAATGAAAATGTAAAACATTCAGTTTCAAATGAGGCTTTTCTGCCTGATTATGTTCTGCTTGATGAAAAGTTCATTGAAACAGTTCCGCCTTATCAGCGCAGAGCAACCTGCCTTGACGCACTTAGCCACGCAATAGAAAGCTACTGGAGCGTTAAAAGCAATGATGAGAGCAGGGAGTACGCCGAAAAAGCAATACGTCTTTTTGTTGAGAATAAGGACGGTTATATCGCAAATGAGCAGCAGGCAAATCGAGGTATGCTGCTTGCGTCATATTACGCGGGCAAGGCTATTAATGTAACTTCAACTACCTCTGCTCACGCAATGTGCTATAATATTACGATGAACTGTTCCACTGCTCACGGCCATTCCGTTGCGGTCTGCCTTGCGGAGATTTGGAAATATATGAATGAGCATAATGAGCGTGTAAACGATTCCCGCGGCAGAGAATTTGTGCTTAAAACTCTTGATGAACTGGGTGTTCTTTTGGGCGGCAGAAATTCAGCGGACGGTGCTGAAGCTTTCAGTCAGCTTATAACCGAATTTGAACTTGAACAGCCTAAAGCAACTCCGACTCAGGTTAAAGAGTTTGTTAAAAATATCAACACTGCAAAACTTCTTGTAAATCCTACCGTGCTTGAAGAAAACGATGTTGAAGAAATATATAACAGGGTATTTAAGATAAATGAGTGAATCAAAACTTTCAAAAATCTATATAATGACTCCTCTTGCGCTGCTCTGCTGTTTTTTATGGGGCAGCGCTTTTCCGATGGTCAAAACGGGTTATCAGATGTTTTCTATCGGAGAGAGCGATACGGCGTCTCAGATACTTTTCGCCGGCATACGCTTTGCTCTGGCGGGAATACTTGTTATCATATTCGGCTCGATTATTGCAAAAAAACCGCTTTATCCAAAAAATAAAAAAGAGATAGGCCATTGCCTTGTGCTCAGTGTGTTTCAGACTATATTGCAGTACACGGCGTTTTATATAGGCCTTGCGCACACAAGCGGCGTAAAGTCAAGCGTTCTTGTAGCGCTCAATGTTTTTCTCTCCCTTATTTTGTCAGCAGTTGTTTTCAAAATGGAAAAAATAACCGCGCCCAAACTAATTGGCGTTATAATAGGTTTTGCGGGTGTTGTTCTCATAAATTTTGAGGCAGGCGGTTTCGGAGGCTTTTCTCTTAACGGGGAGGGAGCTATAATTTTTTCGGCGTTTGCTTATTCCGTTTCAAGCGTTTTGATTAAAAAATATTCGGTCGATGAAAATCCCGTTATGCTTTCAGGCTGGCAGTTCCTTATAGGCGGAATCGTTATGGCGGTGTTTGCGTTGATTGCAGGCGGCAGAGTACATATGCAGCCTAATATAAAAAGCGTGCTTGCAATTCTTTATCTTGCTCTTATTTCGGCGGTAGCCTATACGATATGGGGGCTTTTGCTCAAATATAATCCCGTTTCGCGTGTTGCCGTAATCGGATTTACAAACCCCGTGTTCGGTGTTCTGCTTTCAGCTCTTTTCCTCGGAGAAGCGGATGAGGCTTTCAGCGTAAAAAATCTTGTTTCGCTCGTGCTCGTCTGCATAGGAATTTATATAGTAAACGCCAAATTTTCGTTAGCAAAAAACAAGTCTGTTGACAATTCATAAATTCCTTGATACGCTTAAAGAAATTACCGAAAGGAAAATGTTTATGTTTTCAAATCGTTTTGAACTCAACAGAGATTACCGCCTTATGCATCTCTTGCGTATAGGGTCTGTTTGCTGTGTTCATTAACGTGTTTCGGATATAGATTATCACGATATAAAACCGCTGATGGGCATACCGTCAGCGGTTGTTTTTTTGAAGGCGGCAAAATGATAGGCAACATTGAAGTTGTGAAAATCGTAAAAGACTGCGCTTATCTCGGATGGCAGCTTGACAGTGCTTTCTGGAATAAAGGCGTTATGACTGAAGCCGCAGCAGCAGTGCGTGATTTTTTGTTTAATGAGGTCGGCTTTAGCGCGCTTTATG